>JAAYXN010000066.1 GCA_012515885.1 Rhodococcus sp. (in: high G+C Gram-positive bacteria) | reverse complement strand
CGCGTCGACCAGCTGCCCGCCATCTGGAAGCGACTCGTTGACGCCGGTATGGAATCCGGTCAGGCCTACGGCAAGTCCCTGCGAACCGTGAAGAGCTGTGTCGGTTCGACCTGGTGCCGCTACGGCGTCCAGGATTCGGTGGGCATGGCCGTCGACCTGGAAATGCGCTACCGGGGTCTGCGCTCACCCCACAAGATCAAGTTCGGTGTTTCCGGCTGTGCCCGTGAATGCGCTGAGGCCCGCGGCAAGGACGTCGGTGTCATCGCTACCGAATCGGGATGGAACCTCTACGTCTGCGGCAACGGTGGCCAGTCACCTAAGCATGCCCTGCTCCTCGCGGGTGGCCTCGATGACGAAACCCTCGTCAAATACATCGACCGGTTCCTGATGTTCTACGTCCGCACCGCAGACCGTCTCCAGCGCACCGCGCCGTGGCTCGAATCACTCGACGGTGGCCTCGATCACCTCAAGGCCGTGGTGTGCGATGACAGCCTCGGAATCGCCGCCGACCTGGAAGCTGCGATGGCCCGCCACGTTGACGGCTACCAGGACGAATGGGCCGGTGTGCTCGAAGATCCCGAGAAGCTGTCGCGGTTCGTTTCCTTCGTTAACGCACCCGCTGAGGCCGACCCGACCGTCGCGTTCGACGAGTCCGGCCCCCGCAAGATTCCGGTGCTCATGGGTATGCCGAAGTTTGCAACAGCGGAGTAGTGCCTGCTTAACGCTTCGGAAACATCACGTCGTAACCATGGGTGTACGGGCGGCCACCGCCTCACGCGAACAAGGCGGGGCCGCCCCAGAAGGAGTATCGAAATGACGATTACTGATCTCAACGAAAAGATCCCGGCTGACCACCGGGAATGGACCTCAGCGTGCCCGCTGAGCCGACTCATTCCCGGTTTGGGTGTCGCGGTGTTGCTGCGCGGCAACGAGCAGGTAGCCCTGTTCCTCCTTGAAGACGGCTCGCTGCGCGCAGTCAGCAACATCGACCCGTTCGGTCGAGCCGCCGTGATGTCACGCGGGCTTGTCGGTGACCGAGGCGGCGAACCAACCGTCGCATCGCCGCTACTCAAGCAAGTGTTCTCGCTGGTAGATGGCCGTTGTCTCGACGACGAATCCGTGAGCCTGCCCGTCTACGACGTCCGTGTTTGGGGCGGCGTGGTGCAGATCCACAGTCGCATTCAAGCCGCAGCAAGCGCTACGGGTGGGGACGAGGTCGCGGGTTCGTGAACGAGGCCACCCCGCTGCTTGGCTTCACCATCGGTGTCACGGCAGCGCGTCGAGCAGAAGAGTTTTCTGCGCTGCTGACCCGGCGCGGGGCAAACGTGATCCACGCTCCGGCGATCCGGATCATTCCGCTGGTCGACGACACCGAACTTGAGCGGGTCACCCGCGAGATTGTCGCTGACCCCCCGAAAATCGTGGTCGCCACCACGGGCATCGGGTTCCGCGGCTGGATGGAAGCAGCAGACGGGTGGGGCCTCGCCGAAGACCTCGGTGGCGCACTAGAAAGCACGCGGCTACTAGCCCGCGGGCCGAAAGCGAAAGGCGCTATTCGCGCGGCCGGACTCGAAGAAGAATGGTCCCCGGTCGGCGAATCGTCCGCCGAGGTCCTCGATCACCTTCTCGCTGAAGGCGTCGAGGGAGTGCGTATCGCGGTTCAGCTGCATGGTGCCGCCACCGAATGGGAATCGGTCGCCGATTTCTGCGAGGTGCTGCGCTGCGCGGGAGCTGAGGTCATCCCCGTTCCCGTGTACCGCTGGGAGCCGCCAGATGACCAGTCCGCAATGGACAAGCTCATTGAACTCGCTGCCACCCGCGGACTCGATGCCATCACGTTCACCAGCGCACCGGCAGTGGCATCAATGTTGGATCGCGCCCGCGACACTGACATGCTTGAACCACTACTACACGCGCTTCGCAACCGTGTCGTAGTGATCTGCGTGGGCCCCGTTACTGCGGCTCCGCTACGTGATCTTGAAGTTCCGACGACAATGCCGTCGCGGTTCCGACTCGGCGCGCTTGCTCGGCACATCGTTGATGAACTTCCTCGACGTGCCAGCAACATTCGCGCCGCCAGCCACGACATCGGCATCCGTGGTGGATGCGTCATGGTCGATGGTGAAGTGAAACAACTAGCCCCAGCATCGATGTCGCTGCTGCGGGCACTCGGGGCCAGGCCCGGGCGGGTGGTCTCACGAGAACAGCTCCTCGCCGTCCTACCAGGCGGCGGCGACGACACGCACGCAGTGGAGACAGCTGTCGCACGGCTGCGTTCGTCGTTAGGGAGCTCAAAGATCGTGCAGACCGTCGTCAAACGTGGATACCGCCTGGCAGTGGATCCTGTTGATTGTGGAGACGAACTATGACCACTCGGAGGCACGACAATCCGGCACTTGTCCTCGTCGCCCACGGAACCCGTAGTGCGCGGGGCGTCGAAATGATTGCTGCACTGGCAGAAGCAGTTTCGAAGAAGGTGGGGGAGACCCGCGTCGCGTTTGTCGATGTCTTGGGGCCTTCGCCGGAAGAAGTACTCACCGATTTGGGGCGGCCTGCCGTTGTTGTCCCGGCTTTCCTCGCGTCGGGCTACCACGTCCATCACGATGTGCATGGCGCTGCTTCGCAGTTTTCCGATGCTGTCGTGACTCCCGCGCTTGGCCCGGACCCGGTCCTGGCTGAGGTGTTGCGTGAACGTCTCGTTGAAGCGGGCTGGCGCCCCGGCGATGCGGTAGTGCTTGCCGCTGCCGGTTCATCTGATGCGCGTGCCCTCGCTGATGTGCGGTGCGCGGCAGCGATGCTGGCGACGACGATCAACCAGCGCGTCCGGATCGGCTATGTGGCAACCGGAACACCCACCGTTACAGATTCCGTGGCGGCGGCCCGCGCGGACGGTGCTCATCGAGTTTTCGTTGCGTCATACCTGTTGGCGCACGGTCTATTTCATGAGCGCTTGTTCAATGCCGGTGCCGATGGGGTGGCGCAGCCACTCGGAGTTCACCCGAAGATCGTGGACCTCGTTGCCTCACGGCATGACCGGGCAGCTGTTTTGGCTGGTCTCTGACGTAGGTCAGAGGGTGGGGATCAGGATGATTTCCGCTACCGCATTGTTGGGGGCGTCCGCCGGAATGAGGGCCAGTGCCGGACGGTTAATCATCCCGGCAAGGTGCCCGGTGCGCACGTTCTGATCGGCGTGCCAGCGTCCGTCAGGAGTGGATGTCACCGGAACGATTCGGGTGCGGTCGATGCTCACCTCGCCAGCGTTGGCGATACTACCGCTCAGGGGCGCTCGTTGGCTCTGCGCGGTGAGGGCGTCAATGATGCTGGGCAACATCACCAGCAACATCGACACGGCGGCATACGGATTGCCGGGCAGTCCCAGCACGACCCGGCCGTCGGGAAGTGTCGCGACGAGCAGTGAACCGCCGGGACGGCATTTGACGCGGCTCACCAGGAGGCGCGCACCTGCATGCGTAATTGCCGAACGCAGATGATCTGCCGCGCCCATACCCGTCGCTCCCACGACGACGATGACGTCGACGCCAGTGGTTTGCTGGAGCAGTTCATCGAAACTGTCTGCGGTATCGCGGATGTGGGCGTTGGTGACTGGCAGCGCCCCCACGCCGTGAATGTAGTGGCTCAGAATCGGCCCCAGTGCGTCGCGGGTTTGGCCGGGACGTAGGGGGCCGTCGCGGCGGATCTCGTCGCCGGTGGTGACGGTATGTACCCGCACCGGTCCACGTACGGATGCCTGACGTACTTCGCTGCTGGCAGCAGCTGAGATGAGGGCGGGGGTGACCGGCGAGCCTTCCGGGGCAATCACATGGCCGGGATGCCAGTCTTCGCCTCGTCGGCGGGCATCATCACGGTCGGGTGTGCCAGGGTGTTTGGAGAGGAACTGTCCTCGGGTGACGACAAATTCGTCCCGGATCACCGCGCTCGCTCCTGGTGGGAGGTGTGCGCCGGTGGCGATGCGAGCGGCTTCGCCTTCGTCGAGACTGAAATCGCTGGTGTCACCTGCGGGCCGCACCTCGGGGCGCAGAAGCCAAGGCCCCGGGCCGGATACGGCGTAGCCATCCATCGCGGACACATCGGTGCGAGGGACAGCGTCGGCAGCGAGCAGGGGAGCGGCGAGTGCGGCGCCGACGACGTCGATGAGGTTTTTGTCGTGCGGGGTGAGGGGCGCAATGTCATTGCTGATGACGGCGCGGGCGTGGCCCAATTCCATCGTTGATGGACCAACGAGACGAGCCCGTTCTATATCGGCCTCGGTGTCGCAGTCCTCAACGCCGACGGGGACGGCGACGGTGCGCGGTGCG
>JAAYXN010000007.1 GCA_012515885.1 Rhodococcus sp. (in: high G+C Gram-positive bacteria) | reverse complement strand
CGGTGCAGTCGCCCAGGGCACCAAAACCATCAACTTCAACCGTCAGGGCCTGCTCGTATGGCCGACGACCAGCAAGGTCGTCCGGTTCGAGCCCAATAAGACCATCGCGTTCGTCGTCCCCATCAACGGCACCGTGTGGTCTTTCGACATTGAGCCCACCGCGACGGGTGTACGCCTCACCCAGCGCCGCGAGGCCCCAGCTGGGGGAACCTCGAAGATCTCTCAGTTCCTGGTCGATAAGTTCCTTGGCGGCAACGACGACTTTGAGGCTGCGCTGGACGCGGGAATGAACGACACCCTCGCGCGTATCAAGAAGGACGTCGAAACTTCGGCAGCCACCACGGCGTAGCGAGCAGCTTGACGGTATGGGACGGTCCGGCGGGGCTGTCCCATACCGCTCTACGGGCCGTCTCGGCTAACCTTAATCCTCAACCGGCGTCGAAACTTTCCAGTTTCTTACTGACGCACCGCCTGCGACGTTAGAGGAGCCCGTGGCCCGTAAGCCCACACCCCCCGGTACCCCGCAGTCCACCGGAGTTGCGCATGTTGTCGAACTGGTGCGTAACACCATTCCTCCGCTGCATCCGGCTGGTTTGCCGTTCGTTCTCGCACCGCTCGGCGTTGCACTGATTGGTCGTCGACGTAAATGGATTCGTCGGGCTGGGCTGTTGTCTGCGGCCGCGTGCGCCACGTTTTTCCGTAACCCGCATCGGGTTCCGCCTAACCGTATTGGTGTGGTGATTGCACCTGCTGATGGTGAGGTCGCGCTTGTTGACCGTGCCCTGCCGCCTGCGGAGCTTGGGATGGGCGATACGCCGTTGCCGCGTGTAAGCATTTTCTTGTCGGTGCTGGATGTTCACGTGCAGCGCAGCCCTGTCGGCGGCTCGGTCGAGAAGGTTGCGTACCAGGCGGGCAAGTTCTTGTCGGCTGATCTTGCTGATGCCAGCGAGGTTAATGAGCGCAACAGCATGCTTATCCGTACTGCGGATGGTCATGAGGTCGCTGTCGTTCAGATCGCTGGTCTGCTGGCGCGGCGCATCGTGTGTGAGGCCAAGGCTGGTGACAGCATCACGATCGGCGACACCTACGGGCTGATCCGTTTCGGTTCCCGCGTGGACACCTACTTCCCTGAGGGCACCACCCTGCTTGTTGAGCGCGGTCAGCGCACCATCGGCGGCGAGACCGTCCTCGCAACGCTGCCGTGATCGAACAGCGCAAACTTCGCCGCCGTCCGGTGCGGCTGCTGCCGAGCGTCATCACGATCTTGGCGCTGTGCAGCGGCTTGTCGGCGGTGAAGTTTGCCCTCGATGGCGAGTTCGGTCTCGCTATCGCGATGATCGGTGCGGCTGCCGTCCTCGATTCTCTTGATGGACGGCTTGCGCGGCTTCTTGATGCCACCAGCAAGATCGGCGCCGAGCTTGATTCCCTTGCGGACGCGATCTCGTTCGGTGTCGCACCGGCGCTGGTTCTGTATGTGACGTTGCTGGACGGTCAAAGCTACGGCTGGATGATCGCCCTGATTTACGTCGTCTGTGTGGTCCTGCGCCTGGCGCGGTTCAACACCCTCCTCGAAGAGGACGATGTCCCCGGCTATGCCCGCGAGTACTTCGTAGGTGTGCCGTCCCCCGCTGCCGCGCTGGTGGCGATCGCTCCGCTGGCAGCTGCCGTGCAGTGGGGCGATGGATGGTGGACGTCGTACCCGTTTGTCAGTGCGTGGATTGTCGGAAGCGCAGCCCTAGCTGTATCCCGAGTCCCCACTCTCGCAATGAAAACGGTGTCTGTGCCGCCGCACATGGTGGCAGGTCTACTCGTCCTCGTTGCTCTCGTGGCAGCCGCACTGATCACCTACCCGTACATTCTCGTCATCGTGTTGGTAGCGATCTATCTCCTGCACATTCCGTTTGCGATCCGCTCACAACGCTGGGTCGCGGCACGACCGGAAACGTGGGATATCAAGGCTTCTGAGCGGCGAGCAATCCGGCGGCAACCGAATCCAGAGAACCGTCGTTCCGCGGCGCGCCTGGGGCTGCGTCGACCAGGCAATGGACGCTCCTCAAAGTCCGGGTAGCTCAGGTGCCACAGGCCCTGCCGCACCCAGCTTCATCCACGTAGGCTCATGCTCGTGAACTCCGCCGAACTCGCGTTAACAGTACGACTCAACCCGTCGGCCGCCGACGCGCGTCGCGGCGTCGTTCGCGCGCATCCGGAGGCGCTTGCCGCGCTGGGTCTGCGTGAATGGGATGCCATCACTCTTGTAGGTGCACGCACTACTGCGGCGGTGGCCGGTCGCGCACCTGCAGGTTTTCCCACTGGAACGGTGCTTCTCGACGACGTCACCATGTCCAACGCTGGGTTGACCGAAAACTCGACGGTCATCGTCGCCCCGGTCACGGTCTATGGTGCACGGACGGTGTCGGTGTCGGGGTCCGCGTTGGCCGTCAACTCGATTTCGGATACGACGCTGCGTCAAGCCCTGCTGGGCAAGGTCGTCACCGTTGGGGACACGGTCTCGCTGCTGCCGCGTGATCTCGGTCCGGGTACCAGCACCGCACCCACCACTGCGGCGCTGTCGCGCACTTTTGGGGTGGCGTGGACGTCGGAGCTTCTGACGGTGACCGGCACCGACCCGGCCGGTACGCCGGTCAGTATTCAACCGAACACCGCGTTGATGTGGGGAAACGGAACCCCGAGCACACCAACCAAAGCATCGAACGCTGCGGCAGTGTCGGAGAAAGAGCCGATCGCGCCCATTCCGGTCGAAAATTTGGTGGGCGCTCAGGCTCAGGCGGGACGCCTGTCCGAGTGGCTTTCCCTCGCCCTCGATGAGCCAGAACTGCTGCGCAAACTTGGTGCGTCTCCGCACTTGGGCGTGCTGGTGACCGGCCCGGCCGGTGTCGGCAAAGCGACCCTCGCACGGGCCGTTCTCGCGACCCGACGCGTCGTCGAATTGGATGGCCCCAGCGTCGGCGCTACCGACGCGGCGGCACGTATTGAGCAGGTCAGTAAGGCTGTCGAGTCGGTGCGGTCCGGCGGGATTCTGCTCGTCACCGATATCGACGCGCTTCTCCCCGACCCCCCAGAGCCGGTGTCCGCACTGATTTTGGAGCAGTTGCGCCGCGCGGTGGAAACCCCCGGGGTTGCCTTTGTTGCCACCTCGGCGCGTCCAGAAACTCTCGATGCACGGGTACGTGGCCAGGACTTATGCGACCGCGAACTGTCTTTGACGTTGCCGGACGCCGCGGTACGCCGGTCACTGCTGGAGCTGCTTTTGCTCTCGGCACCCACCGAAAACCTCGATCTCGGTGTGATCGCTTCTCGCTCACCGGGGTTCGTGGTCGCAGACCTCGCCGCCCTGTGCCGTGAAGCGGCACTGCGCGCCGCCTCGCGCGCTGCGAAAACACGCGATGAACCGATCATGCTTCAAGACGACCTCGTGGGCGCGCTTGATGTTATTCGTCCGCTATCACGGTCTGGCACTGAGGAACTCTCGATCGGTTCCGTCACGCTCGACGACGTCGGCGACATGGTCGAAACCAAGCAGGCGCTCACCGAAGCTGTCCTGTGGCCGCTGCAGCATCCCGATTCGTTTGCCCGTCTCGGTGTTGATCCGCCGCGCGGCGTCCTCCTGTACGGCCCTCCAGGCTGCGGTAAAACGTATCTTGTTCGGGCACTTGCCAGTTCGGGTCAACTCAGTGTCCACGCCGTCAAGGGTGCTGAGTTGATGGACAAGTGGGTTGGCGCGTCGGAGAAGGCTGTGCGTGAGCTGTTTCAACGTGCCCGTGATTCTGCGCCGTCACTGATTTTCTTGGACGAGGTGGATGCGCTCGCTCCTCGGCGCGGCCAGAGTTCTGATTCTGGCGTGTCCGACCGAGTCGTCGCGGCGCTGCTCACCGAACTCGATGGTGTCGAACCGCTGCGCGATGTCGTGGTTCTCGGAGCAACCAACCGCCCCGATCTGATCGACCCGGCGTTGCTGCGTCCGGGCCGGTTGGAGCGTTTGGTGTTTGTGCCGCCACCGGATGCGGAAGCGCGCCGCGAAATTCTGCGGACGTCGAGCCGCTCGGTGCCGCTCGCCGACGATGTCGATCTGGAAGCACTCGCGGAGGATCTCGACGGCTACTCGGCGGCCGACTGCGCGGCGCTGCTGCGTGAGGCGGCGCTGTCCGCGATGCGCCGCAACATTGATGCTGCCGCGGTCGGGGCCGACGATATTGAAACGGCGCGGGTCAAAGTCCGCCCGTCACTGGACCCCGAGCAGGTCGCCCACCTTCAGGCGTACGCCGACAACCGCTAGCTGCGGCTACCTCGGACCCGCTACTATCGCCGGTCATGAGGCTTCAGGTGCGGACAGTCCTGGCGGCAGTAGGCGCGGCGGTTGCGGTGGCCTTGGGCGGGGCAGGCGCCACGCTCCCCGCCACAGCGACGGCGCAACCAGCTGGCTCACCTGAGACGACGACGTGGCTGTGCCAGCCGGGCACCCCGAACGATCCGTGCGGAGGCCGTGCGGATGCACCCGTCGACTGCTTCTACGTCTATCCGACGGCGTCGCTGCAGCGGACGACGAACGCGAACTTCGACCGCTCCCCCGAACTCATTGGCACCGCCCGCATGCAGGCCGCGCCGTTCGCCGAGCACTGCAACGTGTGGGCGCCGGTCTACCGGCAAAGCACGCTCCAAAGCCTCGCTGGGGCACCCGGTCCCGAGCGGACGGCGTCGCTCGATTTCGCCTACGACGACGTCGAAAGTGCGTGGCGCGACTACCTCGCTCACCACAACAACGGCCGCGGCGTCATCCTCATCGGGCATTCGCAGGGCACGCGCATGCTGCGGAACCTAATCCGCAACGAGATTGACGGCACACCCGTTCAGCAGCAGCTCGTGTCCGCGCTGCTCATTGGTGGTGATGTTTTGGTCCGTAAGGGGCAGAACGTGGGCGGCGACTTCCAGTACATCCCAGCCTGCGAAGACACGGCTCAAACCGGTTGTGTCATCGCCTATTCGTCGTACTCGGAGATTCCCGAGAACCCTCGCTATGGGCGCTCTCCGCAGACACCCGGATTGTCTGGGACGCGCGGCAGCCTGCCGTACGGCCCCGACTATGAGGTGCTGTGCACGAACCCGGCATCGCTGGGCAGCACCGGTGCGGCCACCGTCGACGGCATCGGGATGCGCGGACGCGAAACTACCTTCACCGCCCAGTGCACCGAGGGCGACGACCCTCGCGTCCTCACCATCTCAGGACCGGGAGCGCGGCTTCTACCTGCACTTCCTGACGTCGGGTGGGGCCTGCACGTCCTCGACATCACGGTCGCTCACCGGACACTCATCGACCTCGTCGGGACGCAAACGGCCGCCTATATCGGCTAGCTACTAGTAGACGTTTTCGTTTATCAGCCGCGGCGCATCGGTACGGTTAGGGCATGGACCTGGACCTGCGCTCGGTCGTCGCATCGCTTGCTGCCGTGGCTTCTGGTGGCCTCGCCAGTTTTGTGCTCACTAATCCCCGCACTCACGCGTGGGCCATCATGGCGTCCGAACGCGAGGTTGATCGCTGGGTCGACAGCCAGCCGGTTGCCATCGCGGTCGGTGTCGTCGTCGCTGTTGCCGTCGCGGGGCTTCTTGGGCGCTACGGGACGCGGCGGATGGCGTGGGTTCTCGCTGCCATCGCCGTCGCGGTGATCTGCGGCGCGGTGGCGATCGTGAAAGACATCGGCAGCGTCGACGCCCTCATCGCCACCAACACGGTGAAAACTGTCGCGGCCGGTGTGCTGTTAGGTAGTGCGATCGCGGCGTTGGCGTCACTGCTTCCGCGTCTCGCACTCGTCCTCGGAATCTTGATGGGGTTTGCGACCGCATCGGTGGGTGTGGCTGCGCGGTCGTCGGAATCGATCGGGCTGCTGCAGGAAACGACGTCGGCTGCTGGTGAACCGCCGTGGTGGTTGCTGATCGCAGCGGTCGTTCTGTGTGTGATCTGTGCCGGTCTCGGCACCACGCACCTGCATCATCACTACCACGCCACCGAAACCCCCGGTCCCGATACTTCTGACGCGGCGACCGCTGAAGACGGGTCGGTGATGCGTGATGACAACACTGAACTTCTCATTGCGCTCGCCGTCGCGATCGGTATCGCTGTGCTGCACCGGGTGTTGGCGTCGTGGGTGGACGGCTATGCCTTCGGCGGCGGGATCGGACCGTGGGTCAGTGTGTTCGTGTCGCTGCTGCTGATCGGCATCGTGGTGATCGTTGCGGCTAAGGCGCTCGGCTACGCCAATGGCCGACTCATTCTGGCCACCACGGGTATCGCTGCGGCCGCAGCCATCATGTTCCAGGATTTGCGGCACCCCCTCGCGGAGGCATCGACCGGTCTTGTTCTCCTTGTCATCACGCTCGCAGCAGCTGTCGGCCTCGCCTTCGCTGCACGCTGGGATCGTCCCGAGTGGGGTCTGCTGGTTGTCGCACTGATTCCGCTTGTCGCCGCGATCGCACCGGAATTCGGTACCGGCGGGTTCTTGCTGTATCTGCGTCTCGCTGTCTTCGGGGTCGGTGCTGGTTTCGCGATGGGTGCGGCTCTTCCGCCGTTTTCCTCAGCCACGGCGCTCGGACTGGGTCTGCCTTTTATTGCTTTCCTGTTCCCCGCGATCGCCGTCTCGACACGCACACTCGCCGGCCCGGATGCGATCCGGTACGCACCCGACACTGACCTCATTGCCGTCCCCCACTTCGACGACTCGTGGGGCACCTACCTCGGCGCCGCGTCGCTCTTGGCGGTCGTGCTGTTCTGTGCTGCCGGGCTTGCTCGCCGCAGCCCCATCGAACCGGATGCGCATGAGAACGACGCGGATCCGGCGCACCCCTCGCCCAATCCAGAACCGAATCAGTAGTGGCTGTGCCCGTTATGACGGGCTCTCGCATGTGAACATGCGCGCGAATACACCATAGAAGTGGGGCACCTTACTCCGGTGGGTCGTCAGGCACAAAGGCCCTACCCAGTACCATGTACCCGAGTCCCACTCGTCGGGTCGATTGCGGCACCGGGGGGAGGGGCAGTCGACTCGGCTCGTGCCCGGTTCCGACACCCCGCCGCCCATCTACCCGACGGAGTGCTCCTTGCTCGAGATATTGCTCGCCCATGCTGCGGCGGCCTTGTTGGCTCCACTTTTGGTGCGCGTACTCGGACGCAACGCGTTCCTAGTGTTGGCGCTTGTTCCACTGGCGAGCCTCGGGTGGGTTGTTGCTCGATGGGGAACCGTACAGACCCTCAATATTGAGTGGGTACCCGGGCTATCGATGGACATCGACATGCGCTTCGACGCGCTGTCGGGCATCTTGGCGCTGCTTGTTCTGGGTATTGGCACGCTGATCCTGATTTACTGCTCACGCTATTTCGAGAACGACGAGCGTCGACTTGGCTTGTTTGCCGCCGAAATGGTGGCCTTCGCTGGCGCGATGTTTGGCCTTGTGACCAGCGATAACATGCTGGTGCTGTACACGTTCTGGGAATTGACGACGGTCCTGTCGTTCTTGCTTGTCGGCCACTACGCCGAACGCGCGTCTTCGCGCCGCGCCGCGACGCAGGCGCTGCTGGTCACCACTGCGGGTGGTTTGGCGATGCTGGTCGGCATCATCATCTTGGGCCAGATCAGCGGCACCTACAACCTTTCCGAACTGGTCGCAGACGCCCCCACCGGCTGGCTCGCCGGTGTCGCGATTGTGCTGGTCCTTGTCGGCGCGCTGTCGAAGTCCGCGATCGTTCCCCTGCACTTCTGGCTTCCCGGCGCGATGGCCGCACCCACCCCGGTCAGCGGTTACCTGCACGCTGCCGCGATGGTCAAAGCTGGTGTCTACCTGGTGGCGCGGCTTGCCCCCGGGTTCGCGGACTCGGCGCCGTGGCGGGTCACCATCATCGTCCTCGGTCTCGCGACGATGCTTCTTGGTGGTTGGCGAGCAATGCGCGCGTTCGACCTCAAATTGGTTCTCGCGTTCGGCACCGTCAGCCAGCTCGGTTTCATGATGGTGTTCGTCGGTCTCGGTACCCGCGACGCCGCACTGGCCGGCATGACGCTGATGGTCGCGCACGCACTGTTTAAGGCCACGCTGTTTATGGTGGTCGGCGTCATCGACCACAACACGGGTACACGCGATATCCGCAAGCTCGCACATTTGGGTCGACGCACCCCGATCCTGGCGGTGATCGCGACGATGGCCGCGGCCAGCATGGCTGGCCTACCGCCGTTCCTCGGATTTGTCGGCAAGGAAGCCGCCCTCGATTCGCTGCTGCACACGGACGTTCTTCCCGGCATAACCGGCCCGCTCGTGATCACCGTCGTGGTGATCGGCTCGATCATCACTTTCGCCTACAGCGTGCGGTTTGTGCGCGGCGCGTTCGGCGACAAGGGCATCCCCGAGCCCAGCTACCACGTCGAAAACATGCACCGTCCCGGCGCACTGTTCCTCTTCTCGCCCGCCGTGCTCGCCATCGCGAGCCTCGGTACCGGTTTCGCTGCCCCGCAGCTGGAGAAGCTGTTCACGCCGTACACGCAGGAGTTTCCGCCGAGCGGCGAGGCTGACTATCACTTGGCGCTATGGCACGGCGTCAGCACGGCGCTGGTGTTGACGCTGGTCATCTTCACCCTCGGCACCATCTTGTATCTGGCGCTGCGCTGGATGGCCCGCGTCCGGTTTGAGCGGTCCGCGCTGGGTAACGCCGACCGCATGTACGACGCGACACTGCGCGGCATGGACTCGATTTCGATGCGCCTGACCGGTATCACCCAGCGTGGTTCGCTGCCGCTGACCATCAGCATCATTTTGGCGACGCTGGTGGCTCTTCCACTGGTCATCATGATCTTCGGGACACACACCCGTCCCGATTTCCGGCCGTGGGACACCCCGTATCAGATGGTGATTGGTGCGCTGATGATGGCTGCGGCGGTCGCTGCCGCAGTGCTGCGCAACCGTCTTGCCGCGGTCCTGCTTGTTGGCCTCACCGGTTACGGCTGCGGCGTCATCTTCGCCCTACACGGTGCACCGGACTTGGCTCTCACCCAGTTCCTGGTCGAGACGCTTACCCTGGTGATTTTCGTGCTGGTGCTGCGCAAGCTGCCCGCTGAAGTCGACGAATCCAATGCCATTGGCTTCAAGGTTCCCCGCGCACTGCTGGCCGTGTCGATCGGCACGCTCACCACAGTGATCGGCGCCTACGCGATGAACGCCCGCAATTCGCGGCCCGTACAGGAACTCCTGCCCGACGCGGCCTATCACATCGGGCAGGGCAAAAACGTCGTCAACGTCATCCTCGTCGACATCCGCGCGTGGGACACGCTCGGTGAAATTTCGGTGCTGTTGGTGGCCGCGACCGGTGTCGCGTCCCTGGTCTTCCGTAACCGCCGCTTCGGTAGCGCCCCGCGCGTCTCCGACGCTCCCGCGTCCCGCTCGGACTCGTCCTTCTCGGATACGGCGTGGCTGCTCGGCGGTGACCTGATCGATCCGCGGCATCGCTCGCTGATCCTCGAAGTCACCACGCGAGTGCTGTTCCCAACAATCATGGCCCTGTCGATCTACTTCTTCTTCGCCGGCCACAACGCACCGGGCGGCGGTTTCGCTGGCGGCCTCACCGCCGGATTGGCGCTCGTTCTGCGCTACCTCGCCGGTGGCCGCTACGAGCTCGGTGAAACCGTCCCGATCGACGCCGGAAAGATCCTCGGCCTCGGCCTCTTCTTTGCCGCTGGCACCGCTGTGACGTCGCTGCTACTCGGCGCACCGGCGCTGTCATCGGCGGTGTTCGAAATGTCGCTGCCGATCTTCGGAGACATCAAACTCGTCACCGCCCTGTTCTTCGACCTCGGTGTGTACCTCATCGTCGTCGGCCTGGTCCTCGACGTGCTGCGAAGTTTCGGCGCCCGTCTCGACGCACAGATCGAGGTGAATCAGCGATGAGCGCCAATATCGGACTACTAATCGTGATCGGCGTGTTGATCTCAGCCGGTGTCTACCTGCTGATCGAACGCTCCATCACCCGAATGCTGTTGGGATTCCTCCTGTTCGGCAACGGCGTCAACCTGCTGCTCCTCACCTCCGGTGGCGGCGCGGGTAACCCGACCATCATCGGCCGTGACGGCGGATACGAAACGATGGCAGACCCACTCGCCCAGGCGATGATCCTGACCGCCATCGTCATCACGATGGGTATCGCCGCGTTCGTGCTGGCGCTGGCGTACCGGTCGTTCAAGATCACCACGGCGGACACCGTCGAAAACGACCCCGAAGACGTCAAAGTCGCCCAGCGGCGTTCGCGTGCAGAAGCACCCGACCGCGACCGCTCCGACGACCCGATCACCGGCGCACCCCGATTTGAAGGTGACGCCTTCGACAAGGACGGCAATCCCATTCCCATCGAGAAGCTGGAGAACCTCAACCTCGAAGACCTTGAGGTTTACGAAGACCTCCACGAAGGTGACTTCGACGACGACTCCGACGATGAACCCGGCTCGCGCGGAAAGGGTCGGCACCCATGACACTGTCGTTCATATCCCCCGACATCGTCGGAGCCCTGACCCCGCTGCCCGTCCTCATCCCGCTACTCGCCGCTGCCGCCACCCTGGTGCTTGGCCGCCGCACGTGGGCGCAGCGATGGATCACCCTCGCCGCGTTGACGGCGCTCGTCGTCGTCTCGCTGCTGCTGCTGTTCCTCGCTGACCGGGACGGCACCACCGCCGTCCAAGTGGGCGGGTGGGATTCGCCGATCGGCATCACCCTGGTGGTCGACCGACTATCGGCCCTGATGCTGGTGGTGTCGTCGATCGTGCTACTCGCCGTCATGGCATACGCGATCGGCCAGGGTATTTCCGACGGTAGCGATGAGCAGCCGGTGTCGATCTTCCTACCGACCTATCTGGCGTTGGCCGCAGGTATCTCCAACGCGTTCCTCGCTGGCGACCTGTTCAACCTGTTCGTTGGTTTCGAGATCCTGCTCGCCGCAAGCTTCGTGCTGTTGACCATCGGTGCCAGCGCCGACCGTGTTCGTGCCGGTGTCTCCTACGTGATGGTGTCGGTGGTCTCGTCACTGATCTTCCTCGTCGGTATCGCGTTGGCGTACGCGGCGACAGGCACCCTCAACCTTGCCGACATGGCGTTGCGCATGGACGACGTTCCCGCTGGGACGCGCACCGCGATCTTCGCTGTACTGCTAGTCGCCTTCGGCATTAAAGCTGCGGTGTTCCCGCTATCGGCGTGGCTGCCCGACTCCTACCCGACCGCACCGGCACCGGTGACCGCGGTGTTCGCGGGCTTGCTCACCAAGGTCGGTGTGTACGCGATCATCCGCGCACACACCCTGCTTTTCCCTCAGGGCGAGCTGGATTCGGTGCTGCTCATCGCGGGCTTGTTGACGATGATCGTCGGCATCCTCGGCGCGATCGCCCAGTCCGACATCAAACGTCTGCTGTCATTCACACTGGTCAGTCATATCGGCTACATGATTTTCGGGATCGCCCTCTCCACCATGGCGGGGCTATCCGGCGCGATCTATTACGTGGCCCACCACATTTTGGTGCAGACGACGCTGTTCCTCGTCGTTGGTCTCATCGAACGACAAGCCGGTTCCGCATCGCTACGCCGACTTGGCGGGCTTGCCGCAGCCAGCCCGATCCTGGCGGTGGTGTTCCTCATCCCGGCCCTCAACCTCGGCGGCATCCCACCGTTCTCGGGGTTCATCGGCAAAGTCGCGCTACTGCAAGCGGGCGCCGCCGACGCGAGCGTCCTGGCCTGGATACTCGTCGCAGGCGGCACCATCACCTCACTACTCACGCTCTACGTCGTCGCCCGAGTATGGACAAAAGCATTCTGGCGGGCCCGCGCCGACGCCCCTGAAGGGGCACTGGCCGACGTCAGCCCCTCCGCACTGCTCGATGAGTCCGCCCGCGACATCCAATTCGAGGACCGCGCCGACGTGGGACGCATCCCCCCGATGATGCTCATCCCAACCGTGGCCCTCGTCGCCGTCGGACTCGCACTGACCATCTTCGCTGGCCCCCTCATCAAGATCAGCGACCGCGCCGCAGCAGACCTCCAAGACCGCTCCGTCTACATCCACTCGGTGCTCGGAGGCTTGAACGACGGCACCGGCGGTCCAAATGACGGCTCCGCCGTCGGCGAAAGTGAGGCGCCACGATGACACGTTCCGGCATCGTCCAACTCGGCTCGCTCGCGTGGCTCACCCTGCTGTGGGTTGCCCTGTGGGGCACGTTCACCCCGGGCAACATCGCAGCCGGGCTCGTCGTGGCGTTGGCGATCATGGTGCTACTGCCCCTGCCGCACGTCCCCGTTGAGGGCCGCGTCCACATCCTGTCGCTGCTCAAACTGCTCGCCGTCGTCGTCATGTACACGGCCCAGTCGAGTTTCCAGGTGTCGTGGCTTGCGGTGCGGCCCAGCCCGCCACCCATTACCGGTGTGCTGCGGCACAAGTTCCGCATCAAGTCGGACCTAGTGTTGACCCTGTGCGTTGACGTCATGAACAACATTCCCGGCACGATGGTGATCGAACTCGATCAGTCGCAGCGGGTGGCCTACATTCACGTTCTCGACGTGGGCTCCGATAAAGCGATCGCCCAGTTCTACCACACGGCTAATCGTTTGGAATCACTGTTCATTGATGCCTTTGAACGGGATGCAGACTGGAAGCCGAGCCCGTGGCACACCCCGGCAGGCGCTGGAGCAGAGACGGAGGACCGGCCTTGATTATCGTCTACGGCGTCGCGGCCACATTCCTATTGATCGCGGCAATCCTGGTGTCCTACCGGCTGTTACGCGGCCCCAACTCACTCGATCGTCTTGTCGCCATGGACAGCTTGATCGGCATGCTGATCGCCGGTCTAGCAGTGTGGGCGGCCTTTAGCGGCAACACCACGGTGGTGACCGGCATGGTCACCCTCTCCCTGGTCAGCTTCATCGCATCTGTCTCCGTCGCACGATTCCGGGTGAGTGACAAATGAGCACTGTGCTAGATGTCCTGTCTGCAGGACTCATTCTGATGGGATCGTTCATTGCGCTGACCGCTGCGATTGGCATCGTCCGTTTCCCGGATACGTTGCGCCGCATGCACGCGGCCACCATGCCGCAGGTTGTCGGGCTCATCATGATCATCGCTGGCACCACCATGCAGCTGCGCGGCAGCATCGATATCTGGATGATGATGCTCGCGATCCTGTTCACACTGGTGACGGCGCCGGTGATCGCGCACACTGTCGGTCGCGTGGTCTATCGCGAGCAGAAACATGAGCACGGCATTGCCGCGATCAATGAGCTCGATCCCGAAAACGGAACGCACGAGCCGCGTTCTCCGCAGGAAGGCGATCTGCCGTAAAGACCGAGTGGCAGTTAGCTAGGTCGACAGCTCAGCGATCAGCGAGTCGACGACAGCAACAAGGTTGCCGTTAGTTTCGTCTTCGACTCTGCGTTGACGTTGATACGACGCACCGCGCCGCGGAATGTCCGCGACCGATGCGAGTTCATCGACGCAGCCGAGGCGCCGCGCTGTGGGTTCAAGACGTTCAAGAAGGTCATACAGGTCGTCGGTGACGAGTCGTTCGTGGCATTGCGGGTCGGTGATGATCTCAGCGTCGAGTCCGTAGCGCGCTGCCCGCCACTTGTTTTCTTTCACGTGCCACGGCTGTAGCACCGGCAGGTTCTCGCCCCGCTCGAAACGACGATCCAGGTCGACAATCAGGCAGTGCACGAGGGCCGTCAACGCCGCGAGTTCACTGCGCGTGGAAATGCCGTCACACACGCGCACTTCGATAGTGCCCCACTTGACGGCCGGGCGAATATCCCAGTGCATTCCACCAATCTTGGTGATGACGCCGGACTTCATTTGATCGTCGATAAACGACTCGTACTGCTCCCAGTTCGCGAACTGGTAGGGCAAGCCAGCAGTGGGCAGCTGCTGGAACATCAGTGCCCGGTTGCTGGCATACCCGGTGTCCACGCCCGCCCAGATCGGCGACGACGCCGACAGCGCCAGCAGATGCGGGTACTGCAGCAGCAGCCCGTTGATGATCGGGAACACTTTGCGTGGCGAGGACACACCCACATGCATGTGCACACCCCAGATCAGCATTTGCCGACCCCACCACTGCGTCCGTTCGATCAGTTCGTCGTAGTCCGGGGTGCGCGTCACCAACTGGGTCGACCACTGCGCAAACGGATGGGTGCCTGCACAGATCAGATCCACCCCGGTCGGTTCCGCGGCCTGACGCAGCAGCGCCATCGACTCGTCGAGGTCGGCCATTGCTTCACCGACCGTCGGATGCACGTCCGTAACCAGTTCTACGGTGTTGAGCAGCAGCTCTTTGGTGACCCGCGGCTTTTTGTCACCGGACAGCTCTTCGACGGCAGCGAACACTTCCGCAGCCGTATTCGACAGGTCGCGCGTCTTCCGGTCAACGAGCGCTATTTCCCATTCGACACCGAGCGTCGGGCGGGGCGAGCCAGGAAAGTGAACGGACACATTTCGATCCAACCACAGCAGAGAAAAACGAGCGGTGGTCGGCCAGCCTCATGGGCTCGCCGACCACCGCTCGAAAAGATCGTAGATCTTTAAGGATCAGTGCCCTTCGCTGATGACACCGCAGGCAACGCGGGGGCCAGCGTCGCCGGTAGCGAGTGTTTCGGCGTCAGGTGCAGCCGCGTAGCGGGTGGGGATGTTGCCGAAGTTATCGGGGCCAGCGTGGACCATGATCGAGGTGCCCGAACCAGCTTCGAGATCCGAGAGCGTGAAGCTGTCGGTGGTGGTGACCAGCTTGCCTGTGCCGTCCTCAAGCACCTGGATGGACGTCAGGTCGCCGGAAGACGGGTGATCGCTGTGGCCTTCAACCTGGAAGTGCCCACCGGACGACAGGAACATGCCCGGGTCACCGCCAGCGGGAGGCGTCGAGTTGGCTTCACAGGTGCCCACTGCGTGGACGTGAACGCCATGGAAACCGGGCGACATGCCGACCACCGTCAAGGTGACCTCGACGCCTCCGCTGATGGTGCGGAACTTGGCGGTACCGGCTTGCGCGCCGGAGCCGTCAACGAGGTCCGCGCTGAGCGAATCAGATGAGGAGCCACCGGAGCCGTGGTCATCACCGTGATCGTCGCCATGGCTGTCACCGTGATGGTCGTCGGATCCTTCGGGTGCAGCAGAGCCTGTCCACACGGGCGGCGTGGTGCCGGGAACGTCAGACGGCTCTTCGCTGTTGCTGCATGCGCTCAGACCGAGTGCGGCGATTGCCACGACCGGTGTGATTACGCGCCAGGACATCCGGCGAGTGGTACTGCGGGCCATCAAAACGCTCCTATTCGGGTGGCGACGAAGGTCGTCGAGAATCATATCGTGGCCGCTTTTCCCGCTGTCGCTGGCGCCTTAGTCGTTGGTGACGATGACGATGACGCCAGCAGACGAATTAGACAGGCCCGCGATCCGCGGTTTCGCGGACACACCGAGGGTGTCGGCGATCTCTTCGGCCGCTTCCTTCTCATTGGCTGAGTTGCCGTAGTACACCGTTGTGGCGCCGACCGTGCTGTCGCTGTAGTTGCCGGTTTCGGCAACCGTCCACCCGGCGGTAATCAGCTTCTGCGCGGTCTGGGCTGCCAGGCCGGTGACGGAACTGTTGTTGAAGACGCGCACCGACACCGACGACGCGAGATTGCCCGCCGTTGAGGTGGAGCTGCCGCTCGTTGTCGTTCCGCTGGGAGTTGTCGTTGCCTCAGAATCTGCAGCATCCGCCTGGAGAGGACGGGCCGACGTCGGTGCTGGCGCGGCCGACGTGGGCTCCAACTCCGATTCCGCCGCGGCAGGCGCGGGCTCACTGGCATCGGAAGAACCGAGCGACGCCAGTCCGAGGCCACCAAAAACCACCGCCAGCGAAATAAACAGCATCGCGAACGCGCGGTACGGGGGGCCCGAAGACCCTGCGGACTCGGACTTGGATTTGCTCACCTGATCGACTGTAACGATTCGTTACGCGTGATTCGAGTCTGCACGCCGGATGCGGCGCCAGCGATTTCTGCAACCATCGCGGTCAGTGAACGTCGAAACCGAGGCGGCGGGCCGCACGCGCCTTCTGCCGGGAGGCGCGCAGACGGCGCAGACGCTTGACCAGCATTGGGTCTGCAGCCATCGCTTCAGGACGATCTACCAGGGCGTTGAGCACCTGGTAGTAGCGTGTGGCTGACATGTCGAAGAGCTCTTTAATGGCCTCTTCTTTAGCGCCCGCGTACTTCCACCACTGGCGCTCAAACGAAAGAATGTCATGTTCACGACGGGTCAGGCCGTCGTCACCGGGTTCATTGATGCCCGGCCCGTGAGTACCAAGCTCAGGGCTGCCCGAATCTGGGGGCGTGGAGTTGTCATTGTCAGCTGACTGGGCCCTATTACGCGCTGTTGCGCTGTCCATGTCACTCCTCGACATACTCATTTCGTCGGGGCCCACCGTCACCTACTTCTCGCCAGCGACGTGCCGATCCCAACAAAATATCGGTCCCCCCACTGCGTTTCTCATACCGAATCCGCAGGCCAACCGCGCAGTCTTGCCGCTGCCAACCCCGTCAATCCGGTTCCCAGCCGACCAACTAGCTGCCGTCTGGCCAAATCACACAGATGTTCTTCTGTCGGTATTCAACCACGCCACACTCGGGCTCGGAATTCGACACGGCGCGAGCTCGCACTATTGTCTTAGACCATGGCGATACTCCCCATCCGTGTCATCGGCGACCCCGTCCTGCACAACGCGACAGAGCCGGTCACCGAGTCTCCCGCTGAGATCGCGGACCTGCTCCGCGACATGTACGAGACGATGGACGCCGCCAACGGTGTTGGTCTGGCCGCCAACCAGGTGGGTGTGCCGCTGCGCATGTTCGTCTACGACTGCCCGGATATCGGCGAGGACGGTAAGCCGTATCGTCGCCGCGGCGAGGTCATCAACCCCGTCCTGGAGACGTCGGAAATCCCGCAGACCATGCCCGATCCCGATGAGGACTTCGAAGGCTGCCTGTCGGTACCCGGCGAACAGTTCCCGACCGGGCGCGCCGAGTGGGCCAAGGTCACCGGCACTGACGCCCAGGGCAACCCGATCGAAATTGAGGGCAGCGGTTTCTTCGCCCGCATGCTCCAGCACGAAACGGGCCATCTCGATGGTTTCCTCTACGTCGACGTTCTTGTTGGCCGCAACGCCCGTGCCGCGAAGAAAGCCATCAAGCGCGCCGGCTGGGGTGTTCCCGGGTTGAGCTGGGTGCCCGGCACCGTCGAGGACCCATTCGGTCACGACGATGACGACGACGAATAAAGATGACGAATAAAGACGACGAAGACTAGAAACTGACTGCTCCATGACGACCACCCCTGACGCTGTTGCGCTCGGTACCCGCGTGGTGGTGCGTCACCGGCTGCCACCGGGGTACAGCCATCCGATGACCGATGTCATCGGCGTCCTCGAATCACACGAACCGTTGACGGTCCGTACCGCAGACGGGCGGGCGGTGCAGATCGCCACCGACCAGGTGATCGCCGTCAAAGCTCTCGGCGCCCGGCCCATCCGCACCGGTGAGATTCGGGCTGTCGAGATGGCTGCGGCACTGGGGTGGCCGGGTACGGAGTCTGCGTGGATCGGCGGCTGGCTTGCCCGCTACGGTCACGGCATCACCGGACGCGCCAACTCCGCGTCGCCGCTCGGGATGCCTGGGGAGCTAGAGCCTTTCGACGCCGTCGCTGACCAGCTGCGCACCTGGTACGCCGAACGTGGACTGCCGCTTCGCCTTTCGCTACCGGACCGTCTCACGCCAGCGTTGATCCCTGCCGACGACCCCGATCCGATGCTCGTCATGGCTGCCGATCTCAGCAATCTGACGCTGCCCGAGCAGCTGCAGATCACCCAGCTTTCCGCCGATCCCCAGCCAGAATGGCTTGCGCTCTACCCGTTCCGTAATGATCGGCGCGACATAGAAATCGAGGTGCTGCGCGCAGTCCGCGGCGGCGACGTCGTTTTCGGTTGGGTCGGCAATCCCGGAAATACGGCCATGGCGATTGCGCGTGTCGCGATCACCCGCGCACCCGACGGTCGCATCTGGGCGGGGCTGTCCTGCATCGAAGTAGCACCGGAGCATCGTCGCCGCGGTGTCGGCACACTGCTTTGCGCGGAAATGCTCACCCATGCCCGCAGTCTCGGTGCCACACACGCGTACCTACAGGTCAGCGCCGACAACCCCGGCGCCATCGAGATGTACCGCAAAATCGGGTTTACCGAGCACCACCGCTACCGCTACGTCGACGCCAACTAGCCACCGGCGGCCCCGAGATTCTGAGGGTAGGCTGGCGAGCAATTCAGGCATCGATCTCAGGCGTCGCCGGAAGGAGAAGCTCGTGGCACGGGTCGCCATCATCGGAGGGCACGGAAAGATCGCCCTCCAGCTTGCTCAAATCCTCACTGCTCGAGGCGATACGGTGACGTCCATCGTCCGCAATCCCGATCACACCGGTGATGTCGCTGCTACCGGCGCCACCCCGGTGATCGCGAACGTCGAAGCGCTCGTCACTAGCCAGATTGCAGACGTCCTCGACGGGCATGACGCCGTCGTGTGGTCCGCCGGTGCTGGCGGCGGCAACCCGGCTCGCACTTATTCCGTGGATCGTGACGCCGCAATCCGTTCCATGGATGCCGCAGCCCGCGTAGGCGTCCACCGCTACGTCATGGTCTCGTACCTCGGGGCGCGTCCCGATCACGGTGTCCACCCAGATAATTCGTTCTATCCGTACGCAGAGGCGAAAGCCGCCGCAGACCAGTATCTGCGCGAGACCACCCTGCAGTGGACGATCCTCGGCCCCGCCACGCTGACGTCGGACGCAGGCACCGGGACTATCAGCGTCGTCGGCCCCGAAGTCACGTCGGGACGAGTCTCACGCGCCAGCGTCGCGCAGGTAGCCGCAGAAGTGCTCGAGCGCCCAGCCACAATCGGGATGTTCATCCGTTTCGTGGACGGACCAACCCCGATAGACCAGGCGCTCGATACACTGAGCGAGATTTAGGCACTCAGCGAGATTTAGCGAACGACGTCGCGGCGCACGATCGTCTGATCGCGTCCCGGGCCCACGCCGATGCAGGAAATGTAGGCACCGGAGAGTTCTTCGAGCCGCAGCACGTAGTTCTGTGCATTGATCGGAAGTTCCTCGAACGTGCGGCAGCCAGAAATGTCTTCCCACCAGCCGGGCATTTCTTCGTAGATCGGCTTGGCGTGGTGCACCTCAGTCTGCGACATCGGCATTTCGTCATGACGAACACCGTTGACGTCGTACGCGACGCAGATGGGGATGGTATCCAAGCTCGAAAGCACGTCCAGCTTGGTGAGGAAGTAGTCGGTGATGCCGTTGACGCGGGTCGCGTAGCGGGCGATAACCGCATCGAACCAGCCGGTGCGGCGGCCGCGGCCGGTGGTCACGCCCACCTCGCCGCCCGTCTTCGCCAAGTATTCGCCGTGGTTGTCGAACAGCTCCGTCGGGAACGGACCCGAACCCACACGCGTCGTGTACGCCTTGAGGATGCCCAAGACGGTGGTGATCTTGGTGGGGCCGATACCCGAACCCACGGCCGCGCCGCCGGACGTCGGGTTGGACGACGTCACGTACGGGTAGGTGCCGTGGTCGACGTCGAGGAGCGTGCCCTGCGAGCCTTCCAGGAGCACGGTCTCGCCGCGTTCGAGGGCCTTGTTGAGTTCGAGTCGCGTATCGGTGATGCGGTGCTTGAACCCGGCGGCCTGCTCAAGCACTTCGTCTACAACCTGCTGCGGATCGAGTGCCTTGCGGTTGTAGATCTTGACGAGGACCTGGT
>JAAYXN010000065.1 GCA_012515885.1 Rhodococcus sp. (in: high G+C Gram-positive bacteria) | reverse complement strand
CGACATCGGCGACATCCGCAACCAAGGAACTCGCGTCCGACGTCCAAACCCTAGAGCGCGCGATCTACGAAGTTAAGCGCGTCATTGTTGGCCAAGATCGCCTGGTCGAGCGGATTCTGGTGGGGCTTTTGGCTCGCGGTCACGTTCTTCTTGAGGGCGTCCCCGGTGTCGCAAAAACCCTCGCGGTTGAGACTTTCGCCAAAGTCGTAGGCGGCAGCTTCTCGCGCGTCCAGTTCACTCCCGACCTCGTTCCCACCGACCTGATCGGTACCCGTATCTACCGGCAGGGCCGGGAAGAGTTCGACACCGAACTCGGCCCCGTGGTGGCCAACTTCGTCCTCGCTGACGAAATCAACCGTGCCCCGGCAAAGGTTCAGTCGGCACTGCTCGAGGTCATGGCTGAACGGCACGTGTCGATCGGTGGCAAGCGGTACCACATGCCCAATCCGTTCTTGGTGATGGCGACGCAGAACCCCATCGAGAACGAAGGCGTCTACCCGCTTCCTGAAGCTCAGCGCGACCGCTTCCTGTTCAAAATCCTCGTCGACTACCCGTCAGTGGAAGAGGAACGCGAGATTGTGTACCGGATGGGTGTGAGTTCGCCTGAGCCGCACCAGATCTTGGGACCGGAAGAGCTTGTTCGGTTGCAGAAGGTCGCGAGCGGAGTCTTCGTTCACCACGCCCTCGTCGACTACGTGGTTCGGCTGATCGCCGCGACCCGCACACCTGAACAGTTCGGTCTCACCGAAGTCAAAGGCTGGCTCGCGTACGGTGCGTCGCCGCGTGCCACCCTCGGCATCATTGCGGCAGCGCGGGCGCTGGCTCTGCTCCGCGGCCGCGACTACGTGGTGCCGCAGGACATCCTTGAGATCGTGCCCGACGTACTGCGTCATCGTCTGGTGCTGTCCTACGACGCTCTCGCTGACGAGGTCACCGCCGACGACATCATTGCGCGCATCCTGCAGACTGTTGGGCTGCCGCAGATCGCGGCTCAGCCGATCGCGCCCACACCCGGCCAGCA
This sequence comes from Rhodococcus sp. (in: high G+C Gram-positive bacteria), assembly GCA_012515885.1. Lineage (GTDB taxonomy): Bacteria > Actinomycetota > Actinomycetes > Mycobacteriales > Mycobacteriaceae > Rhodococcus_F. The sequence continues at coordinate 4,523 of JAAYXN010000065.1, read as the reverse complement.
GCAGGTCGGCGCCGGTCAGGGTTACCCGGCCACGGCGTATGCGGCGCCTGCCGCAGGCGCGGCACCTCAGTTCGGTCCGAACGCGATGAGCCAGCCACGGTGAGTGGCGCGTCCCGCTCGTCCGGTGCACCGCCGTCTTTTCGTTCCGGGGAACTGAGCGACCCGAAACTGTCGGCGGCGCTGCGCACGCTCGAACTGACTGTCCGTCACAAACTGGACGGTGTCCTGCACGGCGATCATTTGGGTCTGATTCCCGGACCGGGTTCAGAGCCGGGGGATGCACGCGAATATCAGCCCGGTGATGATGTCCGCCAAATGGACTGGTCGGTGACCGCGCGCACCACCCATCCGCATGTACGGCAGACGGTCGCTGACCGCGAGCTGGAGACGTGGCTTGTCATCGATTTATCCGCGAGCCTTGATTTCGGTACTGCGTCGTGCGAAAAGCGTGATCTCGCGGTGGCGGCTGCGGCAGCGTTTACGTTCCTCACCTCTACGGGCGGAAACCGTGTGGGCGCGGTCGTGTCGACAGGCGCCACCACGACACGGATCGCAGCGCGCGGCGGCCGCGTCCACGCGCAGGCCATGCTGCGCCGCATCGCGACTACCCCGCACGCCCCCGACGGCGTCCGAGGCGACCTCGTCGGTGCGTTAGAGGCGCTGCGACGGCCAGAGCGTCGCCGCGGACTCGTCGTCGTCATCAGCGACTTCCTCGGCCCGATCGATTGGGAACGGTCTTTGCGGGCCCTGGGCGGGCGCCACGACGTCCTTGGCGTCGAAGTGCTCGACCCACGCGATCTCGAACTCCCGGCCGTCGGTGACGTGGTGCTCCACGATCCCGAGTCCGGGAAGACACGCGAGTTCGCGATTACCCCGCAGCTGCAAGCAGACTTTGCACGCGCCGCAGCCGGCCATCGTGTTGACGTTGCGACAGCGATGCGCCGCGCAGGGGCGCCGGTGCTGAGCTTGCGCACCGACCGAGACTGGATCTCAGATGTTGCCCGCTTCGTACGGGCCCGAAAAAACAGTTATGGAGCCGCATTGAGCCAGGGGTCGGGCCGGTGAGTTTGTCGCAGTTCTCGAATCCAGTGTGGTTGGCGTTCCTCCTGGTAGTTGTCGCATTGATCGTCGGCTACCTCATCGTGCAGCGGCGCCGCCAACGTAATACCTTGCGGTTCACCAACTTTGCATTGCTGGAGAAAGTAGCCCCAGACCGTCCCGGGTTGATCCGACACGTTCCGGTGCTGCTGCTGGTGCTCTCGCTTGTGTTCTTCACCGTCGCGCTGGCCGGGCCAACACGCGATGAACGAGTGCCGCGCAACCGCGCAACCGTCATCATGGCCATCGACGTCTCCCTGTCCATGCAGGCCACCGACGTCGAACCGAGTCGGCTAGAAGCCGCACAGGAAGCAGCGAAGGCATTCGCAGACGGGCTCACTCCCGGCATCAACCTCGGGCTGGTTGCCTTCGCAGGCACCGCATCGGTATTGGTATCGCCCACCACTAACCGCGACGCGACGAAAGCTGCGATCGACAACCTGCAGCTCAGCGAACGCACCGCGACCGGTGAAGCGATCTTCACCTCGCTCCAATCGATCTCCACCCTCTCGGCGGTACTCGGCGGAGGCGACGAGGCACCGCCAGCACGGATCGTGCTGCTCTCCGACGGCAAGCAGACCGTGCCGGATAGTCCCGACGATCCGCGCGGCGGTTTCACCGCGGCGCGACAAGCGAAAGATCAAGACGTACCGGTATCGACAATCTCGTTCGGCACCACCTACGGCCGCGTCGAAATTGAAAACGATCGCATCCCCGTTCCCGTCGACGACGAATCGCTACGCGAGATCGCGAACCTGTCCGGCGGCAGCTTCTTCACCGCCTCAAGCCTCGAAGAACTGCGTCGCGTCTACGACACCTTGGAAGAGCAAATTGGCTTTGAAACACGCCGCGGAGATGCGAGTCGTCCATGGATGTTGCTCGGAGTCCTGTTCACAACCACAGGCTTGGCCACCGCTCTGGTGTTCCGCCAGCGGCTGCCCTAATGTCCGGTCCGCTAGTGTGCACCGCACGCGTGGTGCACTCAGCTCGTTATGGGTGGCGCGCGTCGTCACTGAATCGACTCACCAGATAGGTTGATGTTCATGTCGCAAACCGAAACCGCAGCTTCCGAAACCTCCAGCCGTCCCGGCTTTGTGCCACGTTCGGTCCTCGTGACCGGTGGTAACCGAGGTATCGGCCTTGCTGTGGCCCAGCGCCTTGCCGCCGACGGACACAAGGTTGCCGTCACGCACCGTGGTTCCGGTGCACCGGAGGGGCTGTTCGGCGTGCAGTGCGACGTGACGGATTCTGATTCCGTCGACCGCGCATTCTCTGAGGTGGAAGCACATCAGGGCCCCGTCGAGGTTGTTGTGGCCAACGCTGGCGTCACGGACGACACCCTCTTGATGCGCATGACTGAAGAACAGTTCAGCAAGGTCCTCGACGCCAACCTCACCGGTGCGTTCCGTTGCGCTAAGCGTGCAAACCGGTCGATGCTGCGTGGACGTTGGGGCCGCTTGATTTTCCTGGGCTCGGTTGTGGGCCTTGCCGGGCAGGCTGGACAGATCAACTACGCCGCTTCAAAGGCTGGTGTGATTGGTCTGGCGCGTTCGGTCACGCGTGAACTCGGTTCACGCTCAATCACCGCCAACGTAGTTGCACCCGGATTCATTGAGACCGATATGACAGCGGAGCTTCCTGACGATCTGCGCGATATGGCGAAGAAGTTCATTCCGCTGCAGCGTCTGGGCAAGCCTGAAGATGTTGCCGCCGTCGTCAGCTTCTTGGCGTCAGAAGACTCCGCCTACGTCTCCGGTGCAGTGATCCCTGTCGACGGTGGCATGGGCATGGGCCACTAGGTTCCTCGCAGCTGTACTCGCGTGGCCACGATTGGCGCGCACCACTTTTCCGCGGATCCCAGTTAGAAGAAGGAAGCATCACTATGGGCGGATTGCTCGAAGGTAAAACAATTCTGATTACCGGTATCATCACCGATGCCTCCATCGCGTTCCACGCAGCCGCCATGGCGCAGGAGCAGGGCGCGAAGGTCATCATCACCGGACTCCCTGAGCGTCTGCGTCTGATCGACCGCATCGCTAAGCGTCTGCCGCAGGAGGTGCCAGCCGCGATCGGTCTGGAAATCACCAGCGAAGACGACTTGAATGCGCTCGCGGACCGCATCCGTGAACTCGCTCCTGAAGGCATCGACGGCGTACTGCACTCGATCGCTTTCGCACCGAAGACCCTCATGGGACCTGACGCCAAGCCGTTCCTCGACGGACCTGGACCGGACGCGTCGAAGGCATTCGAAATTTCGGCATGGAGCTACGCGTCGCTGGCGCGCGCCGTGCTCCCCGTCATGAACGAGGGCGGCTCGATCGTCGGAATGGACTTCGATCCGCGCACCGCGATGCCGTACTACAACTGGATGGGCGTCGCTAAGGCTGCTCTTGAGTCCGTCAACCGCTACGTCGCACGCGAGGTCGGTGAAGCGAAGAAGATTCGCTCCAACCTTGTCGCTGCCGGCCCGATCAAGACCCTCGCCGCCAAGGCAATCGCCGGCACCGCCACCGACGATGCCGCAAAGATGAACCAGCTCAACGTGTTCTGGGACGGCTCGGCGCCCATCGGCTGGGACGTTGATGACCCGACCGTTGTCGCCAAGTCGATCGTGGCGCTGCTCTCTGACTGGCTGCCCGGTACCACCGGATCGATCATCTACGTCGACGGTGGCGCCAGCCACAACACGTGGCTGCCCGAGAACCTGCCGTCCTAACGCTATGACTGATGCTCTGCTGGTGCTGTCTTTCGGCGGGCCTGAACGGCCCGACGACGTACGACCGTTCCTTGAGAACGTGACGCGCGGTCGAGGCGTGCCAGCAGAGCGTCTGGACGAGGTAGTCGAGCACTACCTGCATTTTGGTGGGATTTCGCCGATCAATCAGCTCAACCGCGAGATCATTGCCCGACTCGAAGCGGACCTAGAAGCGGCGGGCATCGACCTGCCGGTCTATTTCGGCAACCGCAACTGGCATCCCATGGTCGAGTCGACGGTCGAGCAGATGCGTGAAGACGGGGTGCGTGACGCCCTGGTCTTCACGACATCCGCGTGGAGCGGCTTTTCGGGTTGCGGGCAGTATCACGAAGACATTGCCCGCGCCCGAGCCGCGGTTGGCCCGGATGCCCCGCACCTGCTGAAATTGCGTCAGTACTATGATCATCCGCTGCTCATTGCTGCATTCGCAGACGGGGTGCGGGCGGCAGCGGACTCGCTGCCAGAGCACAGTCGCGCCAGCGCGCGTCTAGTATTCACCGCCCACTCGGTTCCACTCGGCGCGGACGCTTCCGCAGGTCCGGGGATCGCGGGCGGTCACCTCTACAGCCGTCAGGTCGCGGACGCGGCGCGATTGGTCGCGGCAGCTGCAGGCTTTGACGAGTACGACCAGGTGTGGCAATCACGATCAGGGTCCCCGCACGTGCCGTGG
>JAAYXN010000064.1 GCA_012515885.1 Rhodococcus sp. (in: high G+C Gram-positive bacteria) | reverse complement strand
CTGGTGGCGTATCTTTTCCGGCCGCGATCTTAGCTGTTGATTCAGATGCGGGCGGCGCGAGGACACTGGACATCAGCTGCCCTCCCGTCGTGAATCCGCAGCGTCGCCGTGGTCGGTGTCGTTACCGTGAAGAAGACTCCAAATGCGGTGCCGGTATTCACGGAACTGTTCAGAGGAACGGGTGTCTTCGCCGGAACGGTCGATGTCCACGTCCACGAACGTCTTCACCCGTCCGGGCCGGGGCTTGAGGACGGCAACCCGCTGTCCCAGGTACACCGCCTCATCGATGCCGTGGGTGATGAACAGGATGGTCTTACCTGTCGCCTTCCAGATGCGAAGAAGCTCGTCCTGCAACGACTCTCGTGTCTGAGCATCGAGAGCGGCAAACGGCTCATCCATCAGGAGAACCTCGGGGTCAAACGCGAGACTGCGTGCGATTGCCACCCGCTGTTTCATGCCGCCGGAAAGCTCATGCGGGTAGCGGTCACCGAATCCGGCTAGCCCAACCAGCTCCAGGTAGTGATCTGCGATCTCTTGCCGCTGCTTCTTCGGCAGACCCTTCGCTTCGAGACCGAACTCGATGTTGTGACGAGCTGTCCGCCACGGCAACAGCGCGTACTGCTGAAAGACGATGCCCCGGTCCAGACCGGGTCCGGTGATTGGCTTGCCGTCCAGCAAGATACGTCCGCTTGTTGGTGTGCTGAGGCCACCAAGCAGATCCAACAGCGTCGACTTTCCGCAACCACTCGGCCCTACGAGAACGAGGAATTCGCCGTCGCGGACGTCGATAGAAATATCGTCGATCGCCGTCAGAGTGTCACTTCCTCCGCGAATGGGGAAAGTCTTGCTGACATGTTCAATACTGAGTTTCGGTGCGGGCAGTTGTGGCGCGGACACCGAGGTAGTGACTTCAGTGGCCACTTCTGCGGCGGGGCCTGCGAGTGTGCTGGTCATGTCATCCCTCCAAGGGTTCACCGTCGGGTCCGCTGTCCGGCTCGTATGTGCCGTTGGCGTACGGGTTGTACTCGTTGGTGTAGACGTCGCTGGGCTTGGTTGTTCCTGGTTCCAGCTCACCGTTGCGTTCTAGCCAGTCGATCCAGGTCTGGATTTCCTGCTCGGTGATTACTCCGCCGGGTCCGGCGACGCCGGGGCTTTTCCAGTACTCGACGAGGTCGGTGTTTTCGTTGCGTCCGCGCTTGTTGATGATTTCTTTGAAACGGTCGACGACGACGTCGCGTGGCTGTGTCTGCGTCCATCGGATTGCGCGAGCAGTGCCCTGAACGAAGTCGGCGACCGCGTCCTTGTTTTTCGCGATGAAATCGTCCCGGAACAGCGTGGTTCCGTAGGTGAAGGCACCGAAGAGGCTTTCGTCGGTAAAGAGAGGACGGATTCCGCCGCGCTCGATCGCGGTTTCCCGGAAGACGCTTCCCAGAGTGCCGACGTCGATCTGGCCTTGGCGCAGCGCCTGTTCGGTGCTGACGGGAGGCACCACGATCAGCTCAACCTGCGCTATTTCTTCGTTGCTCAAGCCTTCTCGGGAAAGCCATTCGCGGACGAGGAATTCGTGGTGTGCACCAAGGGTGTTCATGCCGACCTTTTTGCCGATCAGGTCACGCGCCGAGGTGATGGAGCTGCCTTCAAGCACGTAGTAGCCGCTGAAAGACTGGGCGTCTGATCCGTAGTAGCCGATCACTGACGTGATGGGCGCACCGCCGGAAGCGAGCTTGAGGACGGCGCCGTTGAATGCTCCACCGAAGTCAGTTTCGCCTGTCGCAGCGTTTTGAATACTCTGCGGCCCGCTCGTTTGGTCACCGCGCCACTCCAAGGAAATGTTGTTGAAGTAGCCGAGGTCATCAGCCAATTCCCAGAACTGAACCTGGGAGGCAGTGCCCTCGTACCGGAGGACGGTTTTGCCGTCTACCGTTTGTGCGGCCTGCGAGCTGCCTGAGCAACCAGCAACTAGTCCGGTTGCGGTGAGCAACGCAGCAGCAGCGGTAAGAGCCCGCGTGAAACGGGTACGAATCATCGAATTACTTTCTTGAACGGGTCCGCACGTGTGTGGTGCGGTCAATGACGTGCAGAAGGCGTACGGCCCGCGAGGAGATGCGGACACACGAGGACGGCGCTGGGTACCGAGAGCGGATGCGCGCCGAGGTGAGATCGGGGCAGTCAGCTACAACAGTGGGGCATGCTCATACAGAGCAGGCGGCCAAGAGGCGACATGAGAACTCCCTGAGTTGGGTTGGTCGCAATAACCTACGACGCCCTGACCTCGCCGTCGAGGTTTCTCACAGCCGCGATTTTTATCGTTCCCCTGGTTCTGTGCATCTAGCACTAGGCGGGACGGGAAGTCTGGGAACGGTGTGGCATCGGTCATGGACTACCAACGACTACGCTGCAGTTATGCCTTTTTGTTTGGCTCACTCACAAGTGGGGTTGCGGTTGTCGTGAGTGACCGCGTCATACCGTCTGATTTCGTTCGCCGCTCGGTGGAGTTGTCGCAGAGAACCGGCAGCATTGATCTCACTGGGGCCGCCGAGGCGGCAGGTATTTCCGCGAGTGAACTTGCAGACCCCATGCATCGCCTCACGCCAGCGCAGGTGACCGCCTTTATTCAGGCGACGTGGCAGGTGACGGGCGATGAACTGTTCGGGTTGGCGCCAGCGCCTGTACCGCGTGGCACGTTCCGGGTGATTTGTTTGACGCTGATCCACACTCCCGATCTGGGTTCGGCGCTACACCGCATCGCTGACGTATTGCAGGCGTTGCCGACGCTGGCTCAGTTGCGGATCGAGTCGGGCGACGACACCACGCGACTCACAATTGATTTACCTGGTGCCGAGGGTGAAGCTGGCGGCGAGAGTGCGACGGAGCGGACACGGATCCTCACGGATTTCCTGCTGATTTTGCTGCACCGTTTTGGTGCGTGGCTGGTGGGTAAGCGGCTGCGTCTACATTCGGTGGAGTTGCCGTATCCGCAGCCTGAGCGTGTTCATTTAGCGGAGAACTACGACCACATTTTCGGTGTTCCGGTCATCTTCGGCGCCGAGCTCCCTGCGCTGGAAATCAGCAATGCGGCGCTCAGTGCTCCGATCATTCAGACCGAGGAGTCGCTGGAGGAGTATCTGCGCCATTCGCCGAATCTGATGCTCTCTGAACGCGACTACGAGTCCACCGCCTCAGCCCAGGTGCGGCGTGTCCTGGAAACGGGGGTGAAGGGTCGCACATCGACGGCGGAGGAGATCTCGGCACTGTTGTCGATTAGCGTGCCGCATTTGCGGCGGCTGCTCCGTCAAGAGGGAACGTCGCTGAACCTGCTGCGTGAAGAGGTGTT
>JAAYXN010000063.1 GCA_012515885.1 Rhodococcus sp. (in: high G+C Gram-positive bacteria) | reverse complement strand
GCCGTGGGTTTTGCCGCCACCGAACGATGTTGTCGGGCGTAGGACACCGTTTTCGGCGGCGATGCCTTTCGCTCCGCTGACGCGCCCAAAAGTCTTGGTCAGAAGTGTCCGCAGGCCGCTGGTCGGGTAGGTGAGAGCGAAGAACGCGTCGGGATCGCCGTAGACCGGATAGTGGGTGGCGTCGCGGACCACCTTGTCGAGCTGGGCGGCGAAGTGGTTGTCCGCGAGTCCTCCGCTGACGACATCATCGCGGGGCGTGCATGTGGTGCGCAGTGCGACAAGCGCGGAGCTGTCGAGTGCGGTCATCGGCGGGTCCTACTTTCAGGGCTATATGAGGTGTTTGCGACGTTTGCGGTGAACGGTACCGCGATGGTGTGTCACGGAATCGATGTTGCGGTGCCCGACGCGAGGGAACTGTTGATCACCCGGAAGCTTCCGCAAGGTCCTAGTCGGCGGGCGTCGTCAAAGCTCGACGCCTGGCGCTGCGTTCGGGTGCGCGCGTGTACTCAGCGACAAGACGATGCGGAAGCATCGCGTCCTCGTCGACGACGTAACGCTCTGTCTCCCATGATGGTGTTTGGCCGAAAGATGACAGGCCGTTGGTGTCGGCCCGCTGCAGTCGAGCCTCGATCTTGTCCGGCGCGTTCGGCGTGGCGTTGCTGGTAACGAGCGCGAAGTCGAACATTTCTGCTCGTGTAAGGACATCTGAGATGGGACCGTCGACGACGGTCGACCACATCACGTACTCGTTACTGTCGGGGGTGGGCTTGCAGATGAATTCGGGCACTGCGTCTGCCTTTCTGGTTCATGAGTGTCGTCTTGGCGGTGCTGTGCAGGTTGCGCTTCTTGTTGCCACAGTTCAGTGCCTTGGGTCAGCTGCGTTCTGGCTGGTGAGTGGTGGGGTCCGGTGGTGACCCGTCAGCCTCGTGGCGGCGCTTCTGATCCTGCGCGCTGCGTTTCGTCTCGCGTGTTGACGTCGCCGTCGAGCCAGGTTTGTTGGCGCCGGTGGGCTGCTGGTTCTTCTTCGGCCTGCCGCCTGTTCCGGGTCGTGTTTGTAGCCAGTCGAGGATGTCGCTTCGACGCCAGACCGGTTCGCGGCCTACTCGGTCCGCCGGTTTCGGTGCTTGGCCGCGTGAGACGTATGCCCTGAAGGTGGCGGGTGCGAGGGGACGCCCTGTCGTCTTTGCGATCAGCTCGAGGACTTGCTTGCTGGTCAACAGGCGTCGGGAGCTCATGCGCAGAATCGTACAGCGCTTCGTTGTATCGATGAGTTCCACATCGATGTGGGGCGAACGCTTGCAAACTACAACGCAGCGTTGTAGAAAAGAGGTGTCACAGCGTCCATCACAACGACAGGAACCCCAAGATGTACAACAGCACCGCACGCCTCACAGACCACTCCGTCGCCAATCGCGAGATCGCCCGAGTGATCGACTACTTCACCGGCCCGTCGGACACCGTCCACGCCCTCGTCGAGTTCGCCGACGGATCGCAGGCCGAAGCCGACGCGCAGGACATCATGCTCACGACCCGCGTGCGACACACCGCCGCAGCCTGACAATGCCTCGGCGCGTGAGCGGTCGAAACGTCATGACGACGCATTGCCCGGTCTGCTGGCAGACGGTGAGGGTCTCCGAACGCGGCCGAATCGGATATCACCGCGACACCAACCCCCACGGACGTTCGTGCCCCATGGGAGGCAACTACCTTCCCGCCGACGTTCTCCGTGAGATCCGCAGCGGATTCGGTGACTACCGGGCACTGTCCGGCACGCGGTAGTCACCCGCCCGCACTCGACAAGGCCAAAGCGCAGCAAGAGCAACGAGCAGAGCACAAAAGCGGCCCCAACCAGTGTTCCAGCACTGGCCAGGGCCTACGAAACACAACGGAGGTACGTCCGTCATGAATCGCATCAACAGCCTAACCACCCGGTGGTCCCGCCAGATCGAATCGATCGCCGTGTTCTTGATGGTGGCTTCCGTCTGCGGCCTGCTCTACCTGGGCACTCTCGGCGTCCTCTACGTCGGGGCCCTCCTGACCGGGGTGATCTGACCATGAACACCCCGACACCGACGGATAAGCACCGCACCCACACTGTCCACACAGACGACGGCGTGCCGCTCACCGTGCACGAGTGCGGCGAGGCCACCGCGCCACTGACAGTGGTCTTCGTCCACGGACACTGTCTTGCCGCCGCCGCCTGGGAGCATCAGATCGCACACCTACAGCGGGCACGCGGCACGAAGATCCGGACGGTCACATACGACCAGCGCGGCCACGGAGAATCCGGCCACGCACCGATGGACACCTACACGATCACGCAGCTCGGCAGCGACCTTCATGCAGTTCTCACCGCAGTGGGGGCTGGGCCCACGATCTTGGTCGGTCACTCGATGGGCGGAATGGCCATCATGTCGTATCTCGACCAGAACCCCACCGCTGCCAGGGCCAGGATCGTTGGTGCCGCATTGATCAGTACCGCCAGCAGTGACCTCACGCTTCACGGTCTCGGGCGCAGCCTCAACTCCCCATTCGTGGGCGCCGTACGAACCCTCGTTGACCGCGCACCCGGTACCGCCGACCGCCTGCGCCGGCTCGGCAAGCACGTATCCACACCCCTCATCGACGGATTCGGGTACGGCATCGGGACCACCGCGCAGATGCGCAAGATCGGAACCGCCCTGCTCACCGAAGTCGACATCGCCACGATGGTGGGTTTCCTCGACTCCCTCAAACACCACGACGAGCGAAACGGTCTCCGGCACCTGCGCGCCGTTCCCGTGGAGGTGATCTGTGGAGACATCGACCTGATGACTCCGCCAGTGCACTCCCACGCGATTGCCGCCCTCACCGGTAGCGAAGTCACCATCGTCGACGGCGCCGGTCACATGGTCATCCACGAACGGCCCACCAGGATCGGAATGATCCTGGACGGCCTCATCGACCGCGTCGCAACCAGCACCGCAACGACACGCGCCGCGCGCAGGTCGGGCCACCAGGGATGCCGGCCAACGAACTTGAAGGTCGGATGATGTCGACG
>JAAYXN010000062.1 GCA_012515885.1 Rhodococcus sp. (in: high G+C Gram-positive bacteria) | reverse complement strand
GGCTTCGACGGGCTCCGTGCTGACGACGACGCCGTCTGCGTCGCTGTAGGCGATCTCGCCCGGATTGAACGTGACGCCACCAAACGTGACGGGCACGTCCTTCTCGCCGCTGCCGGTCTGGGTGCTCTTGCGCGGGTTCGTGCCGAGGGCCTTCACGCCAATATCGAGGGTCTTGAGGATCGCCGAATCACGCACAGCGCCGTTGACGATGACACCGGCCCAGCCGTTGTCGACGCCGCGGCCAGCAATAATGTCGCCGACCAGGGCAGTGTGCACGCTCTCGTCGCCATCGACGACGAGGACACCGCCGTTGCCGGGCTCACTGAGAGTCTGCTTGACGAGCAGGTTGTCCTGGAAGCACTTGATCGTGGTGATGGGTCCAGCGAAGACTTCGCGGCCACCATACTGCGTGAACTGCGTATCGCAGCTACGGATATCGGGGCCAATAACGTCAGCGAGGTCAGCGGTTGCCACGGGTTCTGTCATAACAGGAAACAATAGTGGCCCGCCGCCGCCAGCGGCTGGTCAGGATAGGCGACCGTGGCGCCGCTCATAGTCGTCGCGGACGTCGTCAGCGCGCAGCTGGGCGCGTTCGCTCACCAAATCAGGGTTAAGCCCATGCTGGTGCAGGCGGTGCCGCTGATAGATGGGCATCAACGCGATCGCGAAGTACGCGAGCGGGATCACCAGCAGCGCGATCATCGCCAACGGAATCCAGATCGGCCCCGGAATGAGCAGGAACAGCAGCAGAAGCAGAAACGACGGCAGCACGAACCTGGTCAAATAGCGAACCGTCGCGCCCGGCCCCACTAGATCCCGACGCACCCAGTCCCGCAGTTCTGGCGGGAGGGTGCGTCCGAACGTGTACCCGAGGTACTGGGTGGGTGTTGGACGCGACGGTTCGGACATAGCTACATGGTAGATGCGCGGTGCACCTGGGGGAACTAGCAGTTGCTGCCTGCCGGGACACCCGCGAAGCGAGCGTCAAGGAAGTCGAGCGCAGCTGGCAGTCCCAAGACGGCCGCGGACAGGTGATCCGGCGTCGGCGTCTCCAGCGACGTCACAGGCACACCAGCGTCGCAGTAGCGACGGTTGGTGGACTCGATCGCGGGAACAGAGACGAGGGCGTCGGTCGGTGAATGCCACTCGAAGACCGGAGCATTCGGGACGCTGTCGCGGTAGTGCACGAGGCTGTTCTCGTTGAGGATTTCGCGGGTAACCGGATCCTCAGCCAAGCTCAACGTCGACGCGACCATCGGTGCACTGAGGCCGGTGCCGCCACGAAGGATTTCGTTGGTGCAGCCGTTAGCGATCTGGTCACGTACCTCAAGGCCACGCGCATTGAGCTGCTCGGTGACGGGCATCCGCTCCGGGTATTCGCGTTCGAGGCCAAGAGCGGCCGCCATTGCGAGACCGAAAACGGGGTGCGGCTCGTAGCCGAGGCTTTCCGCCATCCACGCCAGGTCCATCGGCGTTCCGCCGTACGCGCTGCCGACGATGTCGAGTTCCGGTGCGTACTTCGATGCCAGAGCAGCAGCCCACGCCGTAGCCATCGCGCCACCGGAGTAGCCGGCCATCGACACGGGGCTGTTCTTCAGGTTCAGGTGGTCAAGATTCTGGACGGCACGAATGTTGTCCAAAGTGATGTGGCCACCCAGACGCGCTGCACCGTAAGAGCTGTTGGGGCCCAGGTGATCCGGGATCGCGATGGTCCAGCCGCGCTGCAACGCAACGTTGAGGGCCGGAGCTTCACGGATCACCAGGTCCGGGTCAGAGGTGTAGAGCGCCTGCGACGGTGCGCACTGCAAACCCAGAGCGTTAGATGTGCTGGTACGACAGGATGGGGCCGTCGACCGGCGCATTGTGCGGGGACAGCACCGTGGTGACTGCCGCCATGGGCTTGCCGGTGGAACTGGTTGTGCGGAACTTGATTTGCACGACGTCCGTGTTGAAGAACAGCGGAGGTGCGGGCATGGGCCGTACCGCCAGGATGTCACCAGGCTTGGCGGAGGCCGAGTTCGGCGGCTGGCTGTAGAAGTTGTCCGGAAGCGATGCCGGGTACATCGGCGCGGAATGGGCGGGGGCGGCGGCCACAGCAGTGAGGGCAGCGGCCGCGCAGGCCACAGCAAACATCCGGAGTGGACGTATCTGGCGGTACGAACGCATCGAAAGGAGTTTTCTCGTCAGGGGCGTCAGATTGGCAGGAGGTGGTGCTTGTGGAGTCCAGGCGTCGTTGCCTTGTCACGAAGAAGCTGTAGCGCGCGGCGGATTTCCAGACGGGTCTCCGCCGGTTCGATCACCTTGTCAATGTAGCCGCGTTCGGCTGCTGCGTACGGGGTAGCGACATTCTCGTTATAAGTATCGATCAATTGCTTGCGAAGCGCGGGGCCGTGCTCGCCTGCATTATCGATTTCACGCTTGTAGAGCATGCCGATGGCAGCTTCAGCGCCAAGGACGGCGATGCGCGCGGTGGGCCAGACGAAGTTGATGTCTGAACCGAGCTGCTTGCTGCCCATCACCGCGTATCCGCCGCCGTACGACTTACGCACCACGACAGTAACTTTCGGCACTGTTGCGGCAGCGAAAGCGAGGAGGAACCGGCCGCCGCTACGCAGAACACCGTTGCGTTCCTGCTCCACGCCGGGCAGGAACCCCGGGGTGTCGACGACGAACACGATGGGGATTTCGTAGGCGTCGCACAGTCGAACGAAACGAGCTGCCTTATCGGCGCTTGCCTGATCGAGCGCGCCACTGAGCACCATCGGCTGGTTGGCGACGATACCGACGGGACGCCCGTCGACCCGCGCGAATCCGGTGATGATGTTCTGCGCCGTCTGGGACGCAAGCTCATGGAAGTCGCCGTCGTCGAAAATGTTGAGCAGCAGATCGTGCATGTCGTAGGACATGTTGTCTGAGTCCGGCATAAACGAATTGAGCTTGAGATCGTTTTCGGTGATCTCCGGTTCCATGCCCGGGTTGACGATCGGGGGCGAGTCGTAGCGGTTGGACGGCAGGAAGCTCAAGTACTGGCGGACCCACTGGAAAGCGTCCTCTTCGGTGGGCGCAATGTGGTGGACGTTGCCGTTGGCCGCTTGGGCGCGCGCGCCGCCGAGATCGTCGTCGCTGACGTCCTCGCCGGTCACCGAACGGATGACACCGGGGCCGGTGACGAACATGTACGCCTGCTCATCGACAGCGACGACAACGTCGGTGTTGATGGCGCCGTACGCGGCGCCGCCAGCGCACTTGCCGAGCATGATCGACACCTGCGGGACCGTGCCGTGCAGCGGAACCTGACGGCGACCCATCTCGGCGTACCAGGCCAGAGACGTCACGGCGTCCTGAATGCGGGCTCCGCCCGAGTCCATGAGGCCGATGCAGGGGCAGCCGATCTTCGCGGCGAACTCGGTGATGGCAGCAACCTTGCGGCC
>JAAYXN010000006.1 GCA_012515885.1 Rhodococcus sp. (in: high G+C Gram-positive bacteria) | reverse complement strand
GCCAGCATCAGCCCAATGAGCATCGAACCGGAATCGCCCATAAAGATGCGGGCAGGTTGAAAATTGTGGGGAAGGAACCCCAGGCATGCACCGGCGAGAGCCGCAGCCAGCATCGCTGGCGGATAGGCACTCACGTCGCCGCCCTGATCGTGAAGCAAACCGACCGAGAACAAACAGATCGCCGTGGCCGCGATCAGTCCGAGCCCGGCTGCGAGACCGTCAAGTCCGTCAACAAAGTTCATGGCGTTAATCAGCACCACGGCAACGGCGATCGTGAGCAGACCCGCTTGCAGCTGATCGAGCACCACCGTCTCACCAGCACCGAACGGCATGTAAATGATGAACCAGCTCACGCCCATCACCACGAGAATTCCTGCAGCCGTGACCTGCCCAACGAACTTCGTCAGTGCATCCAATCCCCAGCGGTCATCGACGATCCCCACCAGAACAATGACAAAGCCAGAGACCAACGCGGCGGGGATATCTCGGGTGTATTCAAACCCTCTAGTGAGAGCCGGAAGCTGCGTAGCGAACAGCATCGCCGCCAAAATTCCGACGTACATGCCGGTTCCGCCAAGCCGCGGAGTTGGCTGTTCATGGACGTCACGGTCACGCGGCACCGCAACCGCACCAAACCGGCACGCAATGACACGCACCAACCCGGTAATCAGGTACGTGACGACGGCAGCGACGAAAAGAATGAGCAGCAGCTCCCGAATCGGGACACCGGCACCTCCCCCACCCTGCGCGAGAACCTGGTGAGAAAGTGCCTCCTGAGTCAGCGCCGCATGCACCGATTCCGGGGCGCCCGTCACGGCCGTTCCGTACCGCGCGTGTCCTGCTTACCCCGTGGCGGCTCGCCACTCAAACTCTTTGGCGGTTCGCCGCCGAGACTTTCCGGTGACACACCCAGAACCTCAGCAATCGCCTCGGCGGGAACCGCACCAGCACGCAAAATTCGGATGGAATCGCCAGTGAGATCAACAATCGTGGACGCCACCGCATGCTCGGCGGGGCCGCCATCGAGATAGACACTCACTTCGCCGCCCAGCTGAGCTTGGGCCTCGGCGGCAGTCGTTGCGGGTGGCTGACCAGAAATGTTGGCACTAGATACCGCCATGGGGCCCACATCGCGCAGCAGTTCAAGAGCGACGGGGTGCAGCGGCATCCGCAGCATGACCGACCCCTGGGTGTCTCCGAGATCCCACGCCAGCGACGGCGCCTGCTGAACGACCAGACTCAAACCGCCCGGCCAGAACGCACGGATGAGGTCCCGAGCCTGAGCACGCACGTGATAGACGAGTCCATCGATGGTGTCCCACGAACCGACAAGCACCGGGACCGGCATGTCGCGGCCACGGCCTTTAGCGCGCAACAGCGACGCGACAGCTTCACTATCAAAAGCGTCAGCGCCCAATCCGTATAGCGTGTCCGTCGGCATGACCACCAAACGGCCAGCTTGCAACGCGTTCTTGGCGGCGCTTAGTCCAGCGGCACGGGTATCGGGGCTACCACAGTCGTACACAGCACTCACGGTGTCATTCTTTCACTCTCGCTGACGCCCAACGCGTCAGGCGGCGTGTCGGCGGCTCGCTGTGCCCGGGCCTGCGCATTAGCGATGCGTTCTGCCTCCACTGCTGTCGGAATACGATGTGCGACAACAAACCGGGGCCGACCTGCAAGATCTGGATGTTCAACAACATCGCCAAAGACTCGACGCCCCTGGAAAAGCGCCGCAACATCGCTACCGTTGGTGTCATCGTGTTCGACACCGACCGCTCCCCCTATTCGCAGCCATCGCGCAATGTTGAACACCATCGGTTTAATGACCGACAACCCGTCGACACCACCGAATAGCGCGAGATGCGGATCGTGATCGATTACCTCCGGCTCCAACTGCGCACCTTCGGGAATGTAGGGCGGGTTGGAGACAATCAGATCGACTTTGCCGTCGAGTGCACTAAGCAGTCCCCGATCGGTGACATCGCCCTGATACAGGGTGATGGGGGTATCGCCGTCACGTTCCCTGGCAGCTGCGTTGCGCCGCGCCCAACCCAAAGCCGCCACGTCCAGTTCCACGGCATGTACCTGCGCATCGGGGCGGGCATGGGCGATGGCCAGCGCAAGCGCACCCGATCCCGTGCACAAGTCAAGAACCACTGGGGCCTGCCCCGCGCTGCGTTCAAGGAACGCAAGTGCCCACGCGAGCAACAATTCCGTTTCCGGACGCGGGATGAACACTCCGGGACCAACCTCTAGGTCGATCTCGCCCATCGCCGCGCTACCGAGGACATGCTGAAGCGGAATTCGCTGTGCACGCAAAGCAACCAGGTCGT
>JAAYXN010000061.1 GCA_012515885.1 Rhodococcus sp. (in: high G+C Gram-positive bacteria) | reverse complement strand
GTACCGGATGCCGACGGCCGAGACTGGCCTGTCGCCGCTGCTGCAGTCGTCATTCAACGCCGATGAGGTCCGTGAAGTTATCCGTACCGCAGCGGAAATCACCGAAGACGGCACCGAAACCATCGAGGGTCAAGACACCACCCGCTACGAGGTCACTGTCGACAAGGAAGCTGCCATCGACGCCATGCTCATCGCGATGGGTGTGCCCGCGGAGCAGGAAATCGACCCGCAGATGCGTTCGGCTATCGCAGACCAGGTGCCGACCAAAATCACCTACTGGGTCAGTGGCGACGGCATGCTGATCCGTCAGGACGACGGCCGCCAGGTCAAGACCCACTCAAACATCGGCGAGCAGATCGCGCTTCCTGAGATCAACGAGGCTGACGTTCGCCCGATGCCCGTCGGCTGATTCCCCGTCAGCTGATTTCTTAGGACACTTTTCACGTGGCCGGTGGCTTTTGCCACCGGCCACGTGTGTTTTCTCTGCCGCCAGCCTCGCTCCTGAAGTTAATTCTGCGAATTTCGCATTGCGAAGGTGCTGTAGCGCTCGTAACCTGGCTCTATGCCGAAAACGTACGTCGGGTCGCGCCTGCGTCAGCTGCGCACCGAACGCGGCATGAGCCAGGCAGCGCTAGCCAAGTCTCTCGAAATCTCTGCCAGCTACCTCAACCAAATTGAGCACGACGTACGGCCGTTGACGGTCACCGTGCTGCTGCGCATCAGCGAAGTATTTGGCGTCGATGCCGCGTTCTTTTCTTCCCAAGACGACACCCGTCTCATCGCCGAGTTGCGTGAAGTCGCGCTCGACCGCGAGATGGGGATCGACGCCGACACACAAGAACTCGCCGAAATGGTCGCGGCACACCCGGGCCTGGCGAAGTCACTGGTCACGATGCACCGGCGATACCGCAACACCACCGCGCAGCTTGCTGCGGCAACTGAAGACAGGTTTAGCGACGGCAGCGGCAGCGGCGCGATCACCATGCCGCACGAAGAGGTCCGCGACTACTTCTATCAACGGCACAACTACATCCACGAACTCGATGCCGCCGCGGAAGAACTCACCACCCGTATGCGGTTTCACCGCGGTGACGTCGGCGGCGAGATCGCACGCCGACTCGAAACCGTGCACGACGTCCAGATCGCTAAGCGCATCGACCTCGGTGAAAACGTGCTGCACCGCTACCACCCCGAAACCCGGGTGCTGGAGATTTCACCGCAGCTCTCGCGCGGGCAGCAGGTGTTCAAATTCGCGACCGAACTGGCCTATCTTGAGTACGGCGAACTCATCGACAAACTCGTCGCGGAAGGCAACTTCACGTCCGAACAGTCGGTCTCACTTGCCCGGCTCGGCCTAGCCAACTATTTCGCTGCCGCGACCGTCCTGCCGTACGGGCAGTTTCATGATGTCGCCGAAGATTTCCGCTACGACATTGAGCGCTTGTCCGCGTTCTATTCGGTCAGCTACGAGACGGTGTGTCACCGGTTGTCGACGTTGCAGCGGCCGTCGCTGCGTGGTGTGCCGTTTATGTTTGTGCGCGTTGACCGTGCCGGAAACATGTCGAAGCGCCAATCTGCGACGGGTTTCCATTTCTCAACCAGCGGCGGCACCTGCCCATTGTGGAACGTGTACGAGACGTTTTCGTATCCAGGCAAGATCATGACGCAGATCGCGCAGATGCCTGATGGTCGACGTTATTTGTGGATTGCGCGGACAGTGGAGCGGCGTGCCAGCCGCTACGGTCAGCCAGGTAAAACGTTCGCGATCGGCCTCGGCTGCGAGATCCGCCATGCGCACCGCACCGTCTACGCCGATGGTCTCGACCTCGACGAATCCAACCCCGGCACCCCTATTGGGGCGGGTTGCCGCGTCTGCGAACGCCTTGACTGCCCGCAACGCGCCTTCCCCCCGCTCGGCAAGGAACTCGATATCAGCGAGCACCGCAGCTCGGTATCGCCCTACGTCATCCGCTAGCTCGTCGTCCGCTAACTGTAGGCACACCGTCCTTCGGGCACACCGTCACGACGTATCCGTTAGTTGAAACCGATGTGACATTGTCCCCATTCGCGACGCGTCAGCGACACCAGACGCACGCGTCAGCGCAGCCCAGACGGCGGAGTGAGCGCTTGTTCACAGCGGTGAAACATCCGTCATAAAGACGTCACGCACTGACATTCCGGCGCAATAACTTCCGTTTAATGTTCGCCTCACGAATACAGCCCTGTATACGCAACCCGCATACACACTCGGCGGAATTGCGGATCATCGCATTCGACGGAACGCCGATCATCGCACTCGGTGGAACGCCGATCATCGCAACGGCGCGAGCGATGCGAATAGCTGGCTGTGTGCAGACACCATTTGACGGAAAGGCCCCGTTCATGCGCACGTTTTCTCATCGCGCCCTCGCCGCCCCGGCAGCTCTTGCCGCGGTTGGGCTCGTCCTCACCGGCTGTGGCAGCAAAGCATCTGACACTGCTTCCGGCTCTAACGCCGTGTCGTGCGTCGATACGTCCGGCGACACCGTCAAGGTGGGTTCGCTGAACTCGCTGTCGGGCACCATGGCCATCAGTGAAGTCACTGTTCGAGATTCCATCGCCCTCGCGGTGGAAGAAATCAATGCTTCGGGCGGTGTGCTCGGTAAGCAGATTCAGATCGTCGCCGAAGACGGCGCGTCCGAGCCCACCGTGTTTGCGGAAAAGGCAGAGAAGCTGATTAGCAGCGACTGTGTTGCTGCCGTTTTCGGTGGTTGGACGTCGTCGAGCCGCAAGGCGATGCTGCCGGTCTTTGAGGACAACAACGCACTGCTCTACTACCCCGTCCAGTACGAGGGTCTTGAGTCGTCACCGAACATTTTCTACACCGGCGCCACCACGAACCAGCAGATCGTTCCTGCCCTCGATTACCTCAAGGAACAGGGCGTCACCTCGCTCTACCTCGTCGGCAGCGACTACGTGTTCCCGCAGACGGCTAACCGCATCATCAAGGCGTACGCGGAGGCCAACGGCATCGAGATCAAGGGCGAGGATTACACCCCGCTCGGTTCCACCGACTTCTCGACCATCGTCAACAAGGTCCGTTCCGCGGATGCGGACGCGGTGTTCAACACCCTCAACGGTGACTCCAACGTCGCGTTCTTCCGTGAGTACAAGAACGTCGGACTGACCCCGCAGGATATGCCGGTCGTCTCGGTGTCGATCGCTGAAGAAGAAGTCGGCGGAATCGGTGTCCAGAACATTGAAGGCCAGCTGACGGCATGGAACTACTACCAGACCGTGGACTCGCCGGAGAACACCTCGTTCGTTGCCGCGTACAAGGCGAAGTACGGCGAAAACAAGCCGACGTCAGATCCGATGGAAGCGGCCTACACCTCGGTGTACCTGTGGAAGAACACGGTCGAAAAGGCTGATTCGTTTGATGTCTCAGCGATCCAGGAAAACGCAGACGGCGTCACCTTCAACGCCCCCGAAGGCACCGTGACGATCGACGGTTCCAACAACCACATCACCAAGACCGCACGTATCGGTGAAATCCGCAGTGACGGCCTGATTTACACGGTGTGGGATTCGGGCGACGCCATCGAACCTGACCCGTACCTCGAAAGCTATGAGTGGGCAGAAGGACTCGGCGGCAACTGATCTCGCGGAGTAGGAGCGAAACGCAGTAAGTCGACGAGTAGAGAAAGGACGCACATTCATGGATGTCGTGATCGGACAGCTGTTCACCGGTATCAGTATCGGATCCATCCTGCTGCTCGCAGCGCTAGGTCTGGCCCTGACCTTCGGTCAGATGGGCGTAATCAACATGGCGCACGGCGAGTTCATTATGGCCGGGTGCTATACGGCTTATGTTGTGCAGCAGGTGATTTCCAGCGCCACCGGGTCGCTGTTTATTTCTCTGCTCGTCGGCTTCCTGGTCGGCGGTGCGATGGGTGTACTGCTGGAAGTCACCCTCGTGCAACGCATGTACCACCGGCCACTCGATACCCTGCTTGTCACTTTTGGTGTCGGGTTGATCCTGCAGCAACTCGCTCGGGACATCTTCGGTGCACCCGCGGTCAACGTGGTGGCGCCGGAGTGGCTGACCGGCGGCGTCGAAATTTTGGGAGCCGTCGTCCCTAAAACGAGGATCTTCATTTTCTTCCTCGCAGTAATTGCCGTCGTCGCGCTGTCGTTGGCGATGAAGCGCACCGCGATGGGACGGCGTATCCGCGCCGTCGTGCAAAACCGCGACCTCGCGGAAACAACGGGCATCTCCAGCCGTCGCACCGACATCACCACGTTCTTTATCGGTTCCGGTCTGGCTGGTGTGGCCGGTGTGGCGCTGACGCTGATCGGTTCGACCAGCCCCACGATTGGCCAGAGCTACCTCATTGATGCGTTCCTCGTGGTCGTCGTCGGCGGGCTTGGGCAGATGAAGGGCGCGGTGATCGCGGCGTTCGCGCTCGGCACCCTGAACTCCTTCATCGAATACTCGACGACGGCGTCGATCGCGAAGGTCGTGCTGTTCATCATCATCGTCGTGTTCTTGCAGCTGCGTCCGCAGGGACTGTTCGCCGTCAAGACAAGGAGCCTCGTATGAGCATCCTGACGAACGAAAAGACTAAAGTCTGGGGCGGTTTCGCGATCGCGGCGATCTTGCTTTTCGCTGTTGCCCCAGCGGTGTTGAGCGATTTCCGACTGTCGCTGCTCGGTAAGTTCATTTGCTTCGCGATCGTCGCTGTCGGTATCGGTTTGGCGTGGGGCCGCGGCGGAATGCTGACTCTCGGTCAGGGCGTCTTCTTCGGTCTGGGCGCGTACATCATGGCGATGCACCTCAAGATCGCTGACGCTGAGCTTCGCGGCGACACCGTTCCGGACTTTATGCAAATCGCCGGTATCCGCGCGCTGCCCGGCTACTGGGTGCCATTTGCGAACCCCGTTGTCACCATCGCCGGCATCCTGATCATTCCCGGTCTTGTTGCGCTGGTTCTCGGTCTGGGTGTGTTCAAGCGGCGAGTGAAAGGCGCCTACTTCGCGATCCTGTCTCAGGCACTCGCAGCAGCGTTCGCAATTTTGCTGATCGGTCAACAGACGACGGGTGGATCGAACGGGCTCAACCGTTTCCGCACGTTCTTCGGCTTCAACCTCAATGATCCGGCGAACAAGCAGATGCTGTTCTTCATTGCCGCTGGCACGCTGCTCGCGGTGGTCGCCCTTACCCGTCAGCTCATGTATTCGCGTTACGGCGAGCTGCTAGTGGCGGTGCGGGATCAGGAAGAACGCGTCCGGTTCCTTGGGTACGACCCCGCGAACATCAAGCTCGTCGCGTACGTCACCGCCGCGTTCTTCGCCGGTATCGCCGGAGCCCTGTTCGTTCCGATCGTCGGCATCATCTCCCCCGCTGATGTCGGCATCATCCCCTCGATTGCGTTCCTTATCGGCGTCGCGATCGGTGGACGCTCCACGCTGCTCGGACCGGTCCTCGGCGCGCTCGGCGTGGCCTGGGCTCAGAGCGCCTTCTCCGAATCCTTCCCCTCAGGCTGGACGTACGCGCAGGGTCTGCTGTTCATCGTCGTTGTCGGCTTCTTCCCCGCCGGTATCGCCGGGCTCTTCGCCCTCCGCAAACGCAGCAAGAAGGCGTCGGAGGCCGTCCCACCGGGGCCTGAAACTGCACCTACTTCGGATATGGAGGCGACGCGATGACCACACCGGACGCAGACACCACTCCCAAAGAGCCGGTCGCCGGCGGCAACGCCGGCATGTCGAGCCAATACCTCGAAATTCGCGATCTACGAGTCAGTTTCGATGGATTCAAGGCCGTCGACGGCGTCGACCTGACGTTGATGCAGGGCGACCTCCGCTTCCTCATCGGACCCAACGGCGCCGGAAAAACCACCCTCGTCGACGCCGTCACCGGTCTGGTTCCCGCAACCGGTTCGGTCGAAAAATCCGGTGTGGAACTGATCGGCAAGAAGGTGCATCACATCGCCCGCCTCGGCGTGGGGCGCACCTTCCAAACCGCGAGTGTCTTTGAAGAACTCTCGGTACTGCAAAACCTGGATATCGCCGCTGGTGCTGGCCGCAAACCGATGAGCCTGCTGCGTCGACGCAAAAGCGTGTTGCCGCAGATCGAAGAAGCCCTCGAAACCACCGGACTCAGCGCGCTGCGGAACCGACCTGCCGGAATTCTCGCCCACGGGCAGAAACAGTGGCTTGAGATCGGGATGCTGTTGGTGCAGAACGCCGACGTCCTACTACTTGATGAACCGGTCGCGGGTATGAGCCACGAAGAGCGTGAAGAAACCGGGAATCTATTGCGACGCATCGGCGCCGAACGGACCGTGGTTGTCGTCGAACATGACATGGACTTCATGAGGGCGTTCGCCACGTCGGTCACCGTCCTGCATGCGGGCAAAGTCCTCAGCGAAGGCACCGTTGCGCAGGTTCAGGCGGACCCGAAAGTCCAAGAGGTGTATCTGGGCACCACCGCCGCTGTCGGTTCCGCGGAGAAGGAGAACTCCTGATGCTTGAACTCATCGACGTCCGCGCAGGTTACGGGCGTACCGAAGTGATCCACAACGTCTCCCTCAAGGTTCCCGGTGACGGCGTTGCCGCGGTCATGGGACACAACGGGGCGGGCAAAACCACACTGCTGCGCGCCGCAGTGGGGCTGATCAAAACCAATTCTGGCCGGGTCATGTTTGACGGCGAGGATGTCACGTCGCTGCGTCCGTCGGGCCGCGTGGCACGTGGCCTCGCCTATGTCCCGCAGGGGCAGCAGTCGTTCGGCCAGTTGACGACGGCAGAGAACCTGCAGGTTGTTGCCGATGGCCGCAAGCGCGGTAAGGAGCTGATCGGCGAGGTTCTCGACCTGTTCCCGGCCCTGACCGGACTGCTTGATCGCCGCGCCGGGTTGCTGTCGGGTGGTCAACGTCAGCAGCTCGCGATCGCAAGGGCACTCATCACCGAGCCGCGCATGCTCATTCTCGATGAACCGACGGAAGGTATTCAGCCGTCGGTGGTCGCCGAAATTGAGCGCACCATCAGCGATCTCACGCGTCGAGGTGACCTCGGGGTGCTGCTCGTCGAACAGCACATTGGTTTCGCTCTCGAATCGGCGCAACGCTACTACGTGCTCGAATCGGGCCGGGTGACGTCCAGTGGAGCTGGCGGCGCTGGGGACAATGCTGATCTCACCGCGATCGCTGCCGATGTGCGCGCGGCTATGGCGATCTGACGAAAGGTTCGGGGGTTATGACGAAAGCATCGCTCGGCGAACAGGTCTATCTCTCACTTCGTGATGACCTCATGACGGGAGCTATCCCGCCCGGTGGGCGTCTTGGTGAGGAGAAACTCGCTGAGGCCTACAACGTTTCTCGCACACCGGTGCGGGAGGCGTTGGCCCGTTTGCTTGCGGACGGGCTGATTCAGCGAGACCGGGATGGGCTCTATCCGTATCGTCCGCGTCTTGACGAGCTGGCGAGCCTGTATGAGCTGCGCATCACTTTGGAGTTGCGGGGCCTTGAGCGGGTTCGGGAAGACGAAGAGCTGACGCACGATGCAGATATTTTGGGCCCTGAGCTTGACCGTTGGTATGCGTTGCGTCAGCAGCAGCCGGCACCGGACGCGGGTTTCGTTGTTTTGGACGAGCAATTCCACACTGCACTTCTTGCTGCTTCCGGTAACCAGGCTCTCGCCGATGCGCTCACGAACGTGAATGCGCGGGTGCGTCCGGTGCGCATGTTCGACTACCTCACCCCGGACCGGATGAGCGCGACCATCGAGGAACATATTCAGGTCGCGGAACTTGCTTTGGATCGCAAGATCGACGAGGCCCGCACCACCTTGCTGCGTCATATCAGTGAATCCCGCGAGGTTGTCATCGAACGCGCCCAGCAGGCCCTCTCCCTCGCCAAAATGGCGTGGGCGGTGCGCGACTAGCTTCCGGCAAATACGGCGCGTTCCCCAGTAGTCTGGTCCGACTAGCGGTTCCTCGCGATAAGGACGGGTTATGAGCGCACGCATCACTCCGGGACGATTCAAGCAGCTAGGGCCCATCAACTGGGTCGTCTGGAAAGTGCTGTCCACAGCCGCCGGGACCAAAGATGCGCACCTCTTCAGCACCCTCGGGCGCACACGCGGCCTCTTCCGCGGCTGGCTGCACTACTCCGGCAAACTCATGCCCGGCGGAAAAATCTCCCGCCACGAAACCGAACTCATCATCCTGCGGGTCGCCCACCTGCGCGACTGCTCCTACGAAATGGACCACCACATCCGGCTCGGGCGACGCGCCGGCGTCACCCCCGAAATCCTCGACCGCGTCATCACCGGTCCCGGCGCCAGCGGCTGGAGTGAACGCCATCGCGCCATGCTCACCGCCGCCGACGAAATGCTCGCCACCAAAGAACTCTCCGACAACTCATGGGCAGCCTTGGCCGAGCACCTCAGCGAACGTCAACTCATCGAATTTGTGCTTCTCGTCTGCCAATACGACGGCCTCGCCACCACCATCGGCACCCTCCACATTGAGCGCGACACCTACCGCTGACACTGCGCCCAACTGTTAACACACTCGACGTGCGTAGTCACCGGAGCTTTACGCCACGCAATATCGGCGAAACACGAGGTCCATAGCGTATACAACCATGTCCACAGGGATGAATACGCCGCCGATCGAGTTCAGTTTTGACACCCTCCTGGTTGCGAACCGCGGCGAGATCGCCTGCCGCATCATGCGTTCCGCACACCTGCTCGGGCTCAAAACTGTCGCCGTCTACTCCGATGCAGATTCCGCTGCAGCGCACGTCGAAATGGCGGACGTCGCCATACGGTTAGGTCCCGCTCCCGCGGCCGAGTCGTATCTGCGCACCGACGCCGTCATTGAAGCTGCGCTCGCAACAGGCGCAGGGGCCATCCACCCCGGGTACGGATTTCTGTCCGAAAACGACACGTTCGCCGCCGCAGCTGAAACCCAAGGCATCGCGTTCGTCGGCCCGACGCCTGAACAACTGCGTATTTTCGGCAACAAGCACACTGCCCGTGAAGCGGCCCGCGCTGTCGGTGTCCCTCTCGTCCCGGGCAGCGGGCTGCTCGAATCCGTCGACGCTGCGCTCGCGCAGGCCGAGGTGATCGGCTACCCCGTCATGCTCAAAGCTGTTGGCGGCGGCGGAGGTATCGGCATGCAGGCATGCTTTAGCGCCGACGAACTGCGCTCTGCCTACGACCGTGTGCAGCGCCTGGCCGCCGCGAACTTCTCGTCGTCCGGTGTGTTTCTGGAACGTTTCGTCGCCAACGCCCGGCACATCGAAGTTCAGGTATTTGGTGACGGGCAGGGCCGCACTCTCAGCCTCGGTACCCGCGACTGCTCGCTGCAGCGTCGCAACCAGAAAGTCGTCGAGGAAGCTCCCGCCGCGGGACTCTCCGACGAGGTGGTCGAGCAGTTGCTGTCGTCGTCCCGCAAGCTTGCGTCCTCGGTGAACTACCGGTCTGCAGGCACCGTCGAATTTGTCTACGACGTCGACCGCGGCGAAGCGTCCTTCCTGGAAATGAACACCCGCCTCCAGGTCGAGCACCCCGTCACCGAGGAAGTGACAGGCGTTGACCTGGTGGGATGGATGCTGCGGCTCGCTCAAGGCGACTCATCTATGCTTGCCGAACTCCCGGATTCCGGCCCCGCAATCACCGGCCACGCGGTGGAGGCGCGCGTCTACGCCGAAGATCCCGGCCACGATTACCGTCCCAGCGCTGGCACCCTCACTGAGGTCAGCTTCCCCGCGCACACCCGCATCGAAAGCTGGGTGGATACAGGCACAGAGGTCAGCTCGTACTACGACCCGATGCTCGCGAAAGTCATCACCCACTCGGCGACTCGTCGCGGCGCGTTCGCTGCGCTTGGTGAGGCTCTTACCGACACGCACCTGTACGGGCTTCAGACGAACCTGCCGCAGTTGCGCAGCATCTGCAGCGCGGACGTCGTCCTTGATGGCGTGCACACCACCAAATCTCTCGACAACCTGCCCACGACCGGTTTGCGTATCGACGTTCTGCGGGGCGGCACCATGACGACGTTGCAGGACTACCCGGGTCGAATTGGTTTGTGGGAGGTGGGTATTCCGCCGTCTGGCCCGATGGATGACCTGTCTTTCCAGCTCGCAAACACTGCCGTCGGCAACCCGGCCGGTGCGGTCGGTCTTGAGTGCACCCTGCAGGGCCCATCGCTACAGTTTTCTATCCCCACGACCGTGTGCGTGACCGGTGCGGATGCTCCGATCACCCTCGACGGCGGACCCGTCGCGATGTGGGAGCCGATCTATGTTCCCGCTGGCGGCATCCTCGACGTCGGGACTCCGGCTGGGGAAGGTTTGCGCACCTACATCGCGGTGCGCGGCGGCATCAACGCACCGCTGTATCACGGCAGCGCGTCGACCTTCACCCTCGGCGGATTCGGCGGCGTCACAGGCAAGGCGGTGGCGACGTCCGACGTCCTGGGCCTGCACCCGGACAATCCCACACTGACCGACCCCGCTCCCGTGCCCACCGATTCGCGGCCACAGCTAACCCATGAATGGCACCTGGCTGTCACGGAGGGCCCGCAGCCATCGCCCGCGTACTTCACCGCGGCCGATATGGAACATTTTTACGACACCACATGGACGGTGCAGACGCACGCAAACCGCACCGGCATCCGTCTCGACGGACCGAAGCCAACCTGGTCCCGCGCCGACGGCGGCGATGCCGGCCTGCACCCATCCAACCTGCACGACAACCCGTATAGCGTTGGCGCCCTCAATGTTTCCGGTGATACACCGATCCTTCTGGGCCCGGACGGTCCCAGCCTGGGAGGGTTCGCGTGCCCCCTGACTGTGGCGCGGGCACATCGCTGGAAGCTCGGCCAGATCCGTCCCGGCGACAAGGTGCGTTTCGTTCCCGTCACCGATGACGGCGCCGATACCCTGCGCGCCTCGGATTCTGCACGGGCACTCGATGTTCCACCGGCGACCACGGTGGGGCGTCCAGCGAACGGTGGCGTTCTCGGTTCCGGGCCATCGGTGCTCGATCGCCCCGAAGTGGTGTACCTGCGCGGCGGCGACGACAACATCCTCGTCGAATATGGCGCGATGGAACTCGATTTGGGTCTGCGTATGCGCGTCCATGCGCTGTCGCAGAAGCTCATCGAACACCAGGTTCCCGGACTGATCGACATCACTCCCGGAGTGCGCTCACTGCACCTGCATTTTGATCCCGACGTACTCCCGCAGCAGCGACTGCTCGGCATCCTCACCGATATCGAAACGGAACTTCCCGCCACTCACGACCTGGTGGTCCCCAGCCGCACCATCCGCCTGCCACTGTCCTTTGACGACCCGTCCATCGCGCAAGCTATCGACCGCTATCGCAGTGGTGTGCGCGACGAAGCACCGTGGCTGCCGTCCAACATCGAGTTCATTCGACGCATCAACGGACTCGACAGCATTGATCAGGTCCGCGAAACCGTCTTCGACGCCGAATACCTAGTCCTCGGCCTGGGTGACGTCTATCTCGGCGCGCCCCTTGCTGTTCCGCTCGATCCCCGTCACCGTCTCGTCACCACCAAATACAACCCGGCCCGTACCTGGACGCCATCGGATGCAGTCGGTATCGGCGGCAAGTACCTGTGCGTGTACGGCATGGAGTCACCCGGCGGCTACCAGCTTGTGGGACGCACCGTGCCCATCTGGTCCGGGTACCGGCAGCGGGCGCCGTTCGAGACGGGCAAGCCGTGGCTGTTCCGGTTCTTTGACCGCATCGTGTGGGAGCCTGTGACCCCACAGCAGCTCACCGAATACCGTGAGCAAGCCCGCGCTGGCCGCTTCAACGCGGAAGTCACCGAAGGCACGTTCGCTCTCGCTGACCACCTGACGTTCCTCGCCGACAACGCCGCATCGATCGACCAGTTCAACGCGAAACAGAACGCAGCGTTCGAGCAAGAAAAAGCTGCGTGGCGTGCATCCGGCGAGTTCGACCGCGTCGACGACGAACCTGCCGTCGAACTCGATCAATCACCGCTGGACCTGCCCGAAGGTGCCTACGTCATCGAAGCACCGATGGTCGGTAATGTGTGGCGCGTTGCCGTCGAGGTCGGCCAGATCATCGAGGCCGGGCAAGACGCTGTGGTCCTCGAAGCGATGAAGCTGGAAATGCCTGTCCCCTGCCCCGCGTCCGGGCAGGTCCTCGACGTCCTTGTTGCCCCCGGCTCGAAAGTCGAGCCCGGTACACCCCTCCTCGTGATCGGAGCACCCCAGTGACCACCTCGCAGGTGATGACCTCGCACCTTTCCCCCACGGAACGCGTGCATACTGCGTTTGACCGCATCGCTGAGGTGGATCGACCCGAAATCTGGATCACGCTGCGCTCTCGTGAGGATGTGCTCGCTGACGCTGCTGCCGTACAGGACCGGGTTGCTGCCGGTGAGGATTTGCCGCTTGCTGGTGTGACCGTCGCGGTCAAAGACAACGTTGATGTTGCGGGATTGCCGACGACAGCAGCCTGCCCGGAATACGCCTATACACCGGAGCTAACGGCGCCCGCGGTGGCGCGACTTGTTGCGAAGGGCGCGGTGGTACTTGGTAAGACCAATCTCGATCAGTTCGCTACCGGACTCGTGGGTACGCGCAGCCCCTACGGCGCGGTGCGGTCAGCGTGGGACGACACGCGGGTCTCTGGTGGTTCGAGTTCTGGATCCGCAGTCGCTGTCGCACTCGGTATTGCCGATATCGGAATCGGTACGGACACAGCAGGTTCCGGACGGGTACCTGCCGCGTTCAACGGCATCGTCGGGATCAAAGCAACACTGGGCATCATCCCCGCGGCCGGGGTTGTTCCGGCCTGTGTCGACTACGACGCGGTCACCGTCTTCGCCGCGACCCTGCCCGCAGCAGCATCCGCAGCAAAGGTGATGGCTGGACCCGAGGCCACCGATCCACGCAGCCGCACCTGGCCCGCCGACGTGCGTCTCGCTGCCCGGCTCCAACCGCGCGTCGCCGTCCCGGCCACAGACAACCTCACGGCGCTCTGCCCCGAGTACCGGGCCGCGTTTGATGCCACGCTGGCCGATCTGACTGCTCGCGGCGTCGCCACCGAGCCGGTCGATATCGCGCCGCTACTTGAGGCTGCGCGGCTGCTTTACGATGGCGCAATTGTTAGTGAGCGGTTCGCTGCCGTCGGCCAGTTCCTGGCCACCAACCCCGCTGGCGCCGATCCCACCGTCGCCGACATCGTGTTGGCAGCGCAGGGCCCGCGCGCACACGAGCTTGTCGCAGACCTGGACACGTTGTCACACGCCCGCAACTCCGCGACGGCGCTGCTCGACGGCTTCGATGCGCTGCTTTTGCCCACGACGACGCAGCAACCCACGCTCGCCGAGGTTGCTGCGGAACCGTTGGCGATTAACCGCACCATGGGGACGTACACGAACTTCTGCAACCTGCTCGATATGGCGGCCGTCGCCGTCCCCGGGACGCCTACCGCTGATGGCGCACCTTTCGGCGTGATGTTCGTGGTACCCGCTTTTGCCGATCAGGTGGCGATCGACCTGGCAGCGACACTGCTGGATGTGCCGTCACCGGAGTTCGTGTCGGAAAGCGTCGAGCTGGCTGTTTTCGGTGCGCACCTGCGCGGGCAGCCGTTGAATTTCCAGCTCGATGATCTCGGTGCCCGCTTCGATAGTTCCGTGACTACCACGGACGCCTACCGGTTGACCGCTCTCGCTACCACCCCGCCCAAGCCGGGGCTGGTGCGGCGAGGCCCCGGACTCGGTGCGCCGATCGTCGGTGAAGTGTTCCGGGTATCGCCCGGCGGATTGGGTCGTTTCCTCGCTGCCCTTCCCGCGCCGATGGCGTTGACGAGCGTCGAACTCGCCGACGGCCGCACCGTCGTCGGGTTCAGTTGCACGCACGACGCCGTCGGCGGCGCTCAGGACATCACCGAATTTGGAAGTTGGACGGCGTTCCTCGCTGCCAAAAACTCGTAAATACGCAGGTCGGCGCCCCTGCCTCGCGCGGGGGCGCCGTCGTCCGTAATGCACATCACTCGCCGGTCGGGTTTGACTCGTAGGCAGGCGGGCAACACCTCATGGAAGGAGGGTGTGGAGGCCGAGTTGCGAGGAGGTGCCTGATGACTGATGTTGAGAAGCGGTGGAACGATCCGCTGGCGATTCGCAGCGCGTCCTTTTATGTCCTCGGTGTCATCGCGGCTGCCCTGCTGGTGATGGGTGCGATCGTGCTCTGGGCGGGCCTCACCCGCGATCAGTGCGCACCCGACTCCGAGTTCGTGTGCAACGGCACCCAGCGGGTGCTGCTCGCACTGTTACCCGCCGCGGTGCTGCTGATCGGAACCATCACCGGGTTTATCCGCACCTATCTGGTGTGGCGAGCTGGCGGCAGGTGGCCCATCTGGCAAGCAGCAGGCTGGGCTCTGATGGTCAGCACACTGCTGTACATCACCCTGTCTGCGGGAATGCTGGGGAGCGCGTCGTGATAGGGAATGACCGTAGCGGCGCGCGCGACCGGCGTGGTCAGCAGCTGCGTGCGCCGAGCGCGCGGCGTTCGCGCAGGTCGGTGATAGCCGCGTCAGGTGCGTCGAAGCAGGGGAAGAGGTCTTCCTGGCCCACCGCGCGGAGCATTCGGCGTACCGGGCGTCCGCCGACAATGGCCCAATTGCTGCCATTAAGCCGCGTTACCCGTTCCATTCCCGTAAACGCAGCGAGACCAGCGGTCCCGAAAAACTGCACCTGCGACAAATCGATGACGACATCAATGCCGTCGTCACCTAGCGTGCACACGAAATCGCGCAGCGACTCTGCGCTGCAAATATCAACCTCGCCGCGGACGCGAACTATCACGACGTCGGCAGTGCGTTCGAATACAAAGAATTCCGCACTGGAAATCGAAACGGCGATAACGTTGCGGTCACTTGTGTTATTGTTTTGTGACGCACATGATCCGGCTGCTAGATCGTTAACCGCTAAATCGTCAATTGCAGCCTTCTTGGTTGCGATAGCAGTCATTGGCTCTCCCACCTCTGTCGACAATGAGACGGAAAGCGAACACGGCATATAGAGGGGCACGCTCGATAGCGCCCGTACCGCAATGACACTTCCCGAGACCGGCTGTGTGCTCAACCTGTGTTGAGACGCTACCTCAGCAGCAAAAAGCTAGCAAGACCCAGCTGTTTCTAACAGAATCTCGCTGCCACGCAGCGGTTTTCAATCTGGACATAGAGAACAATAATTACGTCATCTAATTATTGGACGTCCGATATTTAGCTATAAAGATCACTTTTCCGGGATAAGCGTTCCCACAAAATTCGACTAACAACCTAGGAATCGTCGACTCCGTTGTCGGCGTTACACACGGACCGCCTAATCAATGTCAGCGTCATCATCTCCCTCGTCAAAGACGTGTACCGCCGCTTCTTCCGCAGACGCTGCCCCACCATCAATGCCAACATCAGTGGCCAGTAGTTCAGACTCAGTATCCGGGCCCGTCCCCTCATCTTCAGCAAGAAGTCGACCAGAACGTTGTCGCCCTATCTCGTCGTCCTCAATGAATTCATTCTCTTCCGGACCAACAGAAATGTCGGGCTCTTCTTCTGACAGTCGTTCATCGAGGGTTTCGCTTTCACGTTCTTCCTCATCGGTGCGGCCATACAACTTCGGTGGCCGATCCGGCGGCGAGTACCCCTCATCGAGGACGTCGTCTACGCCTCGGTAGACAAGCGAATCCTGAGGTTGCAGCTGATTGTCTTCGTCAATGGTGAAATCTGCGTCGTCACCATCACGCGTGCTATCACTCGGGTAGGTCATAGTTTCGACCATGCCACGACGCGGTCCATCCGTCCGCGAAAGCAGGTCACGACCGGATCAACCCCGAAAACCACACCGATACGCCCCTGTCGATACGCCCCTGTCGATCCGTCACTGCCGACGACGCCGCACCTAAGGGCAGCAGCCAGTACCTATGAGACAGGCCCGTGCAGGATCGCTGCACGGGCCTGTAAAGGTGAAGGGTCAGAAGTTGATCATGTGCCCAGCGAGACCGTGGATCGCTTCCTGCAACGCCTCACTGAGAGTGGGGTGCGTGTGCACATTGCGGACCAGCTCGTTGACCGTCAGGTCCCACTTCTGCGCGAGCGTCAGCTCCGGGAGCAGCTCGGACACGTCGGGTCCAATGAGGTGGCCACCGATCAGCTCGCCGTGCGTCTTGTCAGCGATGAGCTTGACGAATCCCGTCGGATCGCCCAAGCCATGGGCCTTGCCGTTAGCCATGAAGGGGAACGTCGCCACCTTCACGTCATAGCCTTCATCTTTTGCCTGCTGCTCGGTGAGACCGAA
This sequence comes from Rhodococcus sp. (in: high G+C Gram-positive bacteria), assembly GCA_012515885.1. Lineage (GTDB taxonomy): Bacteria > Actinomycetota > Actinomycetes > Mycobacteriales > Mycobacteriaceae > Rhodococcus_F. The sequence continues at coordinate 2,204 of JAAYXN010000061.1, read as the reverse complement.
GCTCGCGACCTGCGGCTGACAGAACGTTGCGCGCGGCATCATCCGGTAGTCACCGAGCGTCATGGTCTCGGCGCCGCCGATAACCTCGGCAGCGACAACGCCCTGCGCCTCCGCGACGTGCGCGAGCTGCAGTTTGGCCGTGACATCGCCGATCGCATAAATGTTCGGGACCGAAGTGCGCATGAACTCGTCGATACCGATAGCGCCGCGATCAGTGAGGGCGACACCGGTCTCTTCCAGGCCATAGCCCTCAACGCGCGGTGCGAAACCAACAGCCTGCAGCACCTTGTCGACGACGACCGTCTCGATCTCGCCCGACGCGTTGTCCTTGATCTTGACGGTCACCTTACTGCCGTCATCATCAATGGACTGCACCGCCGCGCCCGTCGTGATCGTGACACCGAGCTTCTTGTACTGCTTGGTGATTTCCTTCGAGACGTCGACGTCCTCGTTCGGGAGAGCGCGATCAAGGAACTCCACGATCCGAACGTCCACGCCATAGTTCTTGAGGACGTAGGCAAACTCCATACCGATAGCGCCAGCGCCGACGATGAGGATCGAGCCGGGCAGGTCGCGGGTGAGGATCTGCTCCTCATAGGTCACAACGTTCTTCGACAGCTGTGTACCTGGAAGAAGGCGGGTGGTGGTGCCGGTGGCGATAATCGCATTGTCGAAGGTAATCGACTCTGGGCCGCCCTGATCGGTGTCAATATCGAGCGAGTTGGGGCCGGTGAACACACCCTTGCCCTCAATCTGATCGATCTTGTTCTTCTTCATCAGGAAGTGAATGCCCTTGACGCGCCCGTCCGCGACCTTGCGGCTGCGGTCAAAGGCGACACCGAAGTCAAAGGACACGTCACCGGACATACCGAAAGTCTTGGCCTCTTTTGTAAAGAGATGCGCCAACTCGGCGTTACGGAGAAGTGCCTTCGAGGGGATGCAGCCCACGTTCAGGCACACACCACCCCAATACTTCTGCTCGACAATGGCGGTTTTGAGTCCCAGTTGTGCCGCGCGGATAGCAGCGACGTACCCACCGGGACCGGCTCCGAGGACAACGACGTCATAGTGTGAGGTCACGGTTCCCCAGGGTAGTCCTGGTGCGTCGTCCTGTCCCTGCCTGGTACCTGCAGGAGGCTCACAGTTATCGGTCTAGTCCGGTGAGTTCAGGGCGTCTGCGACTTCCTCGATCGCGGCCTGCAGGATCTCGGCGTATCGGTCGATATCGGGTACAACGGATGGACCTGCGAGTATCCCAAAAGTCACGGTGTCCCCGATCCCGTGGATGCCGTGCGTCAACCCCATGACGGGTGAGAGCCCGGGAAAACCTGCGGTGAACCGGACCGGGCGACCGGCAAGGCGAAGATCGGCAGCGCCGCGAAAAACACTGGAGATGTCGGTGTTGCCGGCGACAGTTTCGGGGATCGCCGACAGATCAAATCCGTCGACACCGGCGCGCAACATGCGTGCCGGAACGAACTCCACCGAACCTGCCGCAGCAGCCACGCGGGGATCGGTGAGACGCCGCTGACGCTGCGCAAGATCGGCAGCGATGCGTGCAGCGCGCTCACGCAGGTCAGTGACATCGGGATACAGGCCGACACTAACGTTGCGATATGAATTGCGCGAGTGTCCGGTGGGGTCCGGGACGGCGACGGTGACTTCCGCTCCTAATACTTGCGTGTCCCCCAGGTAGCGGCTCAGCGCCACGGAGATCGACGTCGCGGCCCCGATTGTGACGCTGACGCCCGGCGCCTTCACTCGGGCTGCGTCACACACCAGCATGCGGGCGCTGCGGTACGGACCGGGATCGGCGTTGACCCTCGTCAACGGGAACCCGTTCGGCTTCGGCGGTACGGCGCCTTCCGATTCTGCTGCCGACAACACACGTCCGGCGGCGATAGAACGACGGGCCAGCGACACCGTCCCCGCGATCTGACCGGGCAGCTTCCCCGCAGCCCTCGCCAACCTCGTCGCCGAGCACGGCACCCGGGCTGGGGGCGGCGATACGGGCGGGATAGCGCCAAAAAGTCCCCGCGCCAACGCGGACGCGCGGCGCCCGTCAGCGAAGGCGTGGGATACCTGAAACACCGCAACAAGTACGGGACCACTGCACCGCGGAGCGTCGGTGATTAGCGGGAACAGATGCACCCGCCACGGGCTGACCGTGATGTCGAGCGGCGACGCCAACAACTCACCAAGCG
>JAAYXN010000060.1 GCA_012515885.1 Rhodococcus sp. (in: high G+C Gram-positive bacteria) | reverse complement strand
GACCCGAGGGTGTGGTTCCTATCGGGGTTGTCATCACTGTCATGTGTGTGCCTGTTTCCCCGCTCTGGCTGTCAGCGTGGATGTGTCTCACAACTAGGCTGGCAGCCAGGGCAGGAACCCTGTGAGACCTGTGGCTATCGCGACTTCAGCAGGAAAGCGTTTATCCGACGGCGCGGGGCATCCACATCACTTCGGCACCTTCGCTGCCGCTGCGGAAAGACTCAAGTTCCTCGTCCCACTCCCGTCCCAGGGCGTAGTCGAGATCGGCACGCAAATCCGTGCTGGTTTCCATGATCGAGCGCAGACGCATCTCGCCGACGACGATGTCGCCGCTTGCGCTGGCAGCGCCGTGCCACAACCCGAGTTCAGGGGTGTAGCAGTAGCGTTCACCGTCCACACCATCACTGGGATCTTCTGTGACCTCAAAGCGCAGCATGGGCCACGCACGCAACGCGTTGACCAGGCGTGAGCCAGTACCCACTGGACCAACCCAGGTGGTGGTGGCACGCAGCGTGCCTTCCGCCGCGGGCTGCGAATTCCACGTGAGATTCGCGGGACTATCCATGGTCGCAGCCAGCGCCCACTCAACGTGTGGGCACAGCGCTGCGGGCGCGGAGTGGATGTAGACCACTCCTGATGTGCTGTCCGCGAACTGTTCCGATACGCGCACGAGAGCCTCCTGCAATTCGACGAGGGACGTCTTCCCCAACGACCTCTGCCAATTGCTACGGGCTAAACACGCGAGCTCCAGTGTGCCCGGTGTGACGGATGTTGCGCTAGAAAACTCAAAAAAATATCAACAAATCTGACTGAAAACAGCGTCGCTGAGCTGTGTCCACCGCGGGATCGCCCACTCCCCGAACGCACGATCAGTGAGCACGGCACACGAGACCTGCGCGTCGGGGTCCACCCATAAGAATGTGCCGGACTGCCCGAAGTGACCGAACGTGCGCGGCGAATTCTTCGCGCCCGTCCAGTGCGGCGTCTTCTCGGATCGAATCTCGAACGCCAGCCCCCAATCGTTGGGCTTTTGCATGCCATAGCCCGGCAAAATCCCCGACAGGCCAGGAAACTGCACAGACGTGGCCTGCTGGAAAAGCTCGCCGGATACCAGCGTCGGCGCACACAGTTCGGCGGCAAACGCAGCGAGATCGTCTGCACTTGCTTGTGCCCCATGACCTGCGGGTCCAACGAGTTCGGCGCTCGTCATCCCCAACGGCGCAAATACTGCTTCGGCCAGGTAGTCCGCAAACTCGATATCGGTCTCCGCAGTAATCAAATCCGCAAGCACCTCAAAACCAGCGCTGGAGTAAATCCGCTTCTCCCCCGGTTCAGCGCGCACGCGGTTCTCATCGAACGCCAACCCGGACGCATGCGCGAGCAGATGACGCACCGTGGATCCCTGCGGTCCTGCGGGTTGATCGAGTTCGATCGCGCCTTCTTCGATTGCGATCAGTGCCGCGTATCCGACGAGGAGCTTGGTGACCGAGGCGAGAGGAAACACTCGCCGCAGGTCGCCCCAGGTGCCCTGGACGCCATCAGCTGAGACAACGACGGCTGCCGCGTGATCGACAGGCCACTGATCAATCGCGGTCAGCGCAGAGGTTGATGCGGTCGGTGTTGAGGCGTTCGGCTGCTGACTGTCCACGGCTCACAGCCTACGAGTACCGCTGCCAAGTTGAGATGTTTGGAGCCCTCGCACTGGGGCATCCCGTTAGAGGCCGGTTTTGTCGGCCGACCACGACCTGCGAGAGGAACCTGATGGCGATCAACGACGACGACATCACTACGAGCGGTCCAGCGGGCGGTGAGGGCCCCGCTGACGGTGGCTCGAATCCCTTCGGGCATGACGGCGGCGCTGACGGCACCGCGGACCCGGGTGAAGGGCCCGCGGACGGAGGCTCCAACCCGAACGGGCACGACGGAGGTGCCGACGGCACCGCTGATCCGGGCGAGGGACCCGCTGACGGCGGCTCCAACCCAGACGGACATGACGGCGGTGCCGACGGAACGGCGTGAGCTGAGCGAGTCGGTTCCGCATCGGGAACCGTCGGCTCTCGGTCGCTGCATCGCGGCCGAGAGCGCGGACTTTGCGGAGCATTATTGGGATCAGCGTCCGCTGCACTCACGTGCAGCGGATCTTCCGCGTGATTTCACCGATCTCCTCTCCCCGGACGCTGTCGATGAGTTGATTGCTCAGCGCGGGGTGCGGACACCGTTTATCCGGATGGCGAAGGACGGGGCGCTACTGTCGCGGTCGTGTTTTACCGCTCCCGGTGGCCTCGGTGCGGAGATGCCCGATCAGGTTGATTCGGCAGGGGTGCTCACGCAGTTCGCGGCTGGCGCCACGGTGGTGTTGCAGGGTCTGCATCGACTGTGGCCGCCGATCATGGAGTTCTCGCGCGGCCTCGTTGATGATCTGGGCCATCCCGTGCAGGCCAACGCCTACATCACGCCGCCGAGTAATCGCGGGTTTGATCCGCACTACGACACTCACGATGTGTTTGTCCTTCAGGTGTCGGGGACGAAGGAGTGGATCGTGCACGCGCCGGTGCATGACCGTCCGCTACCTCATCAGCCGTGGACGACCCACCGCGGCGCTGTTGCGTCCGCCGCCCAATCTGAGCCGTTCCTCCACGCGACGCTGCGCCCCGGCGATGCCCTCTATCTGCCGCGTGGCTGGATTCATTCGGCGCGCGCCCAGGGCGAAACGTCGATCCATCTGACGATCGGGGTGGCGCCCACAACGCGCTATGACGTCGTGCAATTACTGGCCACAGTGCTCGGCGACGACGCCGCGCTGCGACGGGCACTGCCGCTCGGTATCAATCAGACTGACGCCGCTGCGCTTGCCGACAAGATTTCGGAAGCGGTCGCGCTCACGGTGAAGGCACTGTCTGATTCCTCGCTGCTGAGCGACACCGTCGCAAACGCGGTGGGTGAACGATTTATTTCCCTCACCCGACCGGAACCTGTGCGCCCGCTCGCGACCCTGACGGCGATGACGAACCTCGACGAGCAGACACCCGTCCAGCGCCGTCATGGCCTCGTCGTCACCGAATTCGCCAGCGACAGCGCTGCCGTCATCAAACTTGCTGATCGCGAGATCGCGTTCCCGCCGCAGTGCGCGCCCGCGTTGAAAGCGATCATCGCCTGCGACATGGTGACCGCAAGAGAGCTTCCCGGATTAAGCGTCGAGGATGCTCTCGTGGTGTTGCGGCGACTGTTGCGCGAAGGTGTGGTGGTTGCAGTTTCCACCGCCCCGATCCGAGAGTGACCGCCGCGCCCATGACCGATCCGCTATGGCGTCCGTGCAGCGACCATGCGCGCAGCCGCGACGACCCGCTCGCCGGCACCGGTTCGCGGGGCCTGCACTGGCTGCTTGTTGAACTCTCTGGACCGTGGGGCTTTTCGGCGTTCTTGGATTCACCGGGCACGATCGATCCCCAGTTGGGACGCGCGCTGGTGCGGCGCGCCGAGTCAGCGGGAATGCGGGTGGTGGCGATCCGAAAACCCGGCCGTCGCCAAGGAGCGCAGCGGTGGCGGTGGGCGATCGCCGATTCACGTCCCGGACACGAATCCCTTATGCGCGGTGAGGTCACTAATCCGCAGGAACTGTTGGAACTGCCTCTCGACGGCTCCACCGGTATGCCGTCAATGGAGCCGATCGTCGCGGTGTGCACGCACGGAAAACACGACCGCTGCTGCGCCGTGCGCGGACGATATGCAGCCGCCGCGATCGCCGCGCACTACCCCGAACTCACCTGGGAGTGCTCACATCTGGGTGGTGACCGATTTGCCGCGACAATGATCCTGTTGCCGCACGGGCTGTACTACGGGCGTGTCGACTCCGCCGTCAACCCCGCCGACCTCGTTGCCCTGTACTTGCAAGGACGGGTTGACGACCGCTTCCTTCGAGGACGCAGTTCCCTACCGGAAGCCGTGCAAGCCGCTCAACATCACGCGCGCGTACACACCGGTGATGACCGCCTCGATGGCCTTGTCCCCCTCACTGTTTCAGCAAACGCCGACGAGTACGTTGTGGTACTTGGACACGAGGGTCACCGCGTCGTCGTCCGGTTAGTAGAGGCGCTGTCCGAACCCATATTGTCGACCTGCGCGGCGCGTCAACCCGGTCGGGTGCGCCAATTCCGCCTGCTAGACGTGCATATCGAGCCCGCATAGAAAATCTGCGTAGGGTGGAATCATGAGTACCTCATGGCAAGACCAAGCAGCCGTGTCCCTCATGCTCGACGACTGCACCACGTGGGCAATCGTCGGTCTCTCCGGCGACCCAACGAAAACGGCCTACGAAATCGCCGAACTGCTCCAGCGGCGTGGCAAGCGGATCGTTCCCATCCATCCCAGTGCGCCAACTGTGCTTGGTGAACAGGGATACGCGACGCTGGCTGAGGTGCCGTTCCCGATCGAGGTGGTCGATGTCTTTCGGCGTTCCGAGTCAGCGGGCGAGTTCGCCGACCAAGCCGTACAGGTCGGCGCCAAAGGCGTGTGGTTCCAACTCGGTGTCGTTGATGAAGACGCCTTCGCCCGCACCACCGAGGCTGGTGTCGCAATGGTGATGGACACCTGCCCTGCCATTGAATGGCGACAGCGCAGGTAGGCCCGAAATCGCGACGGCGCGGGTAAACCTCACTATTTGAGGTCTACCCGCGCCGCTTTGGTCGCGAATTTGGCTGCTAGTCGGTGAGCTTTTCGAACTCACTCCAGCGAGCATCTGCGTCGTCAATGCTGGCTACGCCGTCGTACTCACCCTTATCAAGTACCTGAAGATCGGCAATGATCCAGAACGTGCCGAATGGGTGGTTGGCAGCCCACATGTCGCCGTTGACGCGAGCGACATGGCCGTCGCGAACACCCTGCAGGGCATCGAATCCGGGGGTCCGCTCCACAACTTCCGCAGAGTAGATGCCGTCGTTGTAGACGACGATGATGTCCGCGTCCTGTGTGCCGATGTTCTCTTCCGACACGGTCGTGAACGGGCGGCCACCTGAGCCTTCAGGCAGCGGCGCCATCTGCAGGTCCGGGCCGGTGAATCCTGCCTCGGTCAGGATGGTCGAGGACGCCGAGTCCGGTGTTGGGACGGCGACAACGCCGCGCGCGGACTGCAGAACGGACACCGAACGCGGGTTCTTCTCAGTCTCGGACTTGAGGTCGCCGAACTTGTCTTCGAGCGCGGACTTCACCGCAGCTGCCTGTTCGCTGCGGCCAAAGGCGTCGCCGTAGAAGCTGAGGTTGTCTTCCCAACTGACTGTGGTTGCTGGTCCAGGTAGCGTCGGCACAGCATCTTTCAGCGAGTTGTAGTACTTGTCGTCACCGTAGGTGGTGAGGACAACCAGTTCGGGGTTCTCGGCGAGGACCTGCTCGGGATCAGGCAGACCCATCGGCGGAACCTCGATCACCTTCGAGCCCGCGTTGCCCAAAATCTCGGCGCCGATCTGCGAACCGAAGCTGGTGAACGTCACGTCCGGGACGATGCCGATGGCCAGCAGGTTCAGGCCAGCGTATTCGTCGGTGACGACGATGTTGTCGAGGTCAGCGGGGATGACGGTGCTGCCGAAGGCATGCTCGACCGTCCGCGGCTCCGATGACGCTGTCGTTGTGGTCGCCGTGTCGTCAGAGCTGTCGTCTGACGAGCACGCTGACGCGCCCACTAGCAGTCCGATTGCGGCAACCGTGCCCAGAATTCGTCCGAATCCGGCTCTCTTCACTGTTCCACCTCGCGTGATCAGGGTGTCCGCCGAGTTTCGGCAGCTCTCCCAGCATCGCGTGTCGGCGCCTGTGCGTCTACAGGTTCGAATTTTCGCGAGGCAGCCCGGTGCCGATTAGAGGGAGGCGAGTCCTTGCAGGACTTGGAAGGCAACAGCGACAACGAGCGCGTTGTAAAAGAATGAAATAATGCTGTGGAGCAGCACGATTCTGCGGACACCTACTTCGCGAACTTCGACGTCGGAGGTCGCGAAGGTGGTGCCGATGGTGAATGCGAAATATAGGTAGTCCAGGCGGGTTGGCCACGTGTTGTCGGGGAACTTCAGCCCGGTTTTTCCGGT
>JAAYXN010000059.1 GCA_012515885.1 Rhodococcus sp. (in: high G+C Gram-positive bacteria) | reverse complement strand
GGAACTCGCCGAGCGTGATCCGTCGTGGCGGCCGCCCGGCATCGGAATTAACGTGATGCCCGCCGCTGTTTCCCGTAGCGCACTCGGCAAGGGCACCGACACCGAAGCGCACTTGCTGTCGTCGGGCCCGGTGGGCGAGCTTGAGTACACGATCATTTTGTACAAGGCAGGCGAGCCGATCGGCATCAACCTGCGTGCCCACCCCGATTGCGTCGATGCAGCTCGCAACCTTTCTGCTGGCGTCAACGAATTTATCGATGACGTCCTCGGTGACCTCGATGCACCGGTATGGACGGCGGCTCCGCGCGGCGAGCACGACACGGATGGGATCGGCCCGCTGGCGCTACCGGCAGCTGTGGCGATGCGCCGAGACAGCGCTGCCACGTCGGTCAGTGAATACACCGCAGAGTTCGCGCTTCCGCGGGGCACGCAACGTGAGCATGTGGTTGACGCTGTTCGCGCAGTACTTGAACATCACCACGGCACGCGCGCCAAGCTCAGCGCCCTCGCGCCCATCCTGTGGACGCTGGAAGTTCCAGACGCCATCGACCTCGATGCGCTAGCGGAAAGCATTGTCGCCGAGTCTGATGCTGACGGAGCCACCAAGATTGATGCTGACGCAGCCACCAAGATTGATACTGACGTATCGGTCGGCCGGGTCCTGGCTGTCGAGATCAGCGACGAGCCCAGTGAACTACGCGTCAGCGGAGCCAAGTCCGTCCTCGACCCCCGCTCGTGGGAGATCGTGGTCAGCGATCTTCGGCGCGCTCTGGGTGCGATTGTCGCCGGTCTGGCACCGCAGTTGCCGACCGTGCCCGTCTCCCTGAAGTCGCACGCGCGGGTCTTTGCTGCGGCGGCAGCAGCGCCTGAACGTTTGGCGGAGATCTCAACGTGGATGGAAATCGCTGCACCCGGCGCTGAACTTGTTAGCGGCGGCGCGGCGGCGACCCCCGATGAGGTGACGATCGCCCTTCCTGTCGGCGCCGACGACGCGGCAGCCCTGGTGGGCGGTACCGCCGCCGACGTGTGGGCGGCAGTGACTGCTCTCGCCGTCAGCCGGTTCTCTGCTCGTCAGGCTGACTCCCTGCTGATCGATGTGTGGCGTGACGGCCGCACCGGCGGACTTGATCGCACAGTGGGTCCGATCGGCTGGACCACTCCGGTTCGGCTGGAACTTTCCGGCGGCGGTGCCGCCAATGCTGACGGCGGCGGTGCCGCCAATACTGACGGTGCCGCTCTTGAAGCGTTGCGTTCAGCGAAAGAGGCTGCGCGGCGGGTACCCGATGACGGCATCGGCTGGCCGATGCTCCGCTACTCCAACGTTCAGGCTGGTCCGGCGTTGGCGCCGCTGTCCGCGCCGCAGGTGCTGGTTCGTGTCGACGGTGAAGCTCTGCGTGACTACGCACTCGATGTTGCGATTAACACGAGTGCTGCCGGTGCGGTACTGCGCACCGACGGCCGTCTCGATCACGCACAGCTGGGTGAATTGGCGGCGCTGTGGGAGCAGGCTGCTGTCGAGATCATTAGTCTCAGCGGGGGAGCAGGTCTTACTCCCTCTGACGTGCAACATATTTCGTTGACTCAGGCGGAAATCGATAGCGTCCAGGCTGCTACTGACGCTGTGGTGGAAGATATTTGGCCGCTCTCACCGCTCCAGCGTGGCCTGTACTTCCAGTCGACCTTCGATTCCGAGGGCACCGACATTTACACCGCGCAGTTTTCCCTCGACTTTGGTCATCGCATCGATGTTGCGCGGATGCGCGGCGCCGCAGCCAAGCTCCTCGACGCCAACCCCACAGTGCGTGCTGGTTTCGTCGGCAACGGCGTCGCTGATCCAGTCCAGTTCATTGCCCGTGGGTCTAGCTCCGGCCTGGAAGTTCCGTTTACCGAGGTAGATCTCACCGACCTTGCGCCGCAGGCCCAGCAGGCACGCGCGCAGGAACTGATGGAAGCAGATCGCCACGAACCCTTCGATCTGACTGCACCGCCGCTGTGGCGCATGTTGCTCATCCACCTGGACGGCATCGACCGCCTCGTCGTCAACCGCGAATTTATCGTGTGGGACGGCTGGTCCGGTGCCCTCGTCGTCGACCAGCTACTCGCGTTCTATGCCGACGACGATCCGCAGCTGTCGAACGCACAGTTCACCGACTACCTGGCGTGGCTCGCTCAGCGCGACCCGCAGGCAGCAGCGCAGGCGTGGCGTGAGGCTTTCGACGGTTTCGATGAGCCGACGCTGCTCGCTGGACCCATTCGTGAACGCACCGCGCAGGTGCCTGAGCGCATCGAATCGTATGTATCTGAAGAGCTGACGACGGCGCTGCGTGCGAGTGCACGCCGCGCTGGCGTCACGCTCAACGCGCTGATGAATGCGGTGATGGGTCTGCTGCTTTCCGCAGAATCAGGCCGCAGCGACATCGTGTTTGGCTCGACAGTGGCCGGTCGCCCCACCGAGATCGACGGCCTGGACCGCGTGGTCGGCATGTTCCTCAACACCGTCCCTATCCGCGTCACGCTCAACCCCGGTGAGACGCTCACGGAGCTGTTGCGGCGCATGCAGGACGACTACGTCGAGCGCATGGAACACGAGTACCTCGGGCTCGGCGAAATCCAGCAGGCACTGGGCCGCACCGAACTGTTCGACACCCTGTTCGTGCTGCAGAACTTCAAAGACAACGCCACGATCGAGGCGCAGTCCAAGCGCTACGGCATTGTCAGCGAAGACAGCCTTGACCACACCCACTACCCGTTGGCTGTGGTGGTGTCGCCGTCACAAACTCTGCACATCAAAATCGATTACCGCCCCGATCTCATTCCCGTCCAGCGGGCACGCGCACTGCATGAGCGTTTCCGTGCGCTGCTGGAACTGTTCGCCGCCGACAGTGACGGCCTTGTCGGTTCCGTCGATGCGCTCACTCCGACCGAGTTGGCGGCCACCCGGGTGCAGTGGCAGACCCCGCTGCCGGATGTTGATGACATCACCGTCGCGGAAATGCTTCTCGCGCAAGCGAACCAGACTCCCGATGTCACCGCCCTCGTTTTCGATGAGGTGCGCTACAGCTACCGTGAACTCGCTGACGCCGTCGAGACGCTCGCGTCTGAGCTGCTAGCCCGCGGCGCCGGTCCGGAAGTGGTGATCGCTCTCGGCCTGCCACGGTCGATTGACATGGTGGTGGCACTGTTCGCGGTGCTGCGTACGGGTTCGGCGTATCTGCCGCTCGAACTCGACCAGCCAGACGGACGCTTGACCACCATCATTGAGGACGCACAGCCGTCCCTGTTCGTTACCGCCGATACGGTGCGAGGACGCCTGGATCTGCCTGCAGACCAGTGCGTGTACGTCGGACAGGCCAACCCGGACGCTGCGGTGCGCGACAGCGATCTCGGTGCGTTCGCGCCGGGCACCCCAGGTCGGCTCCGTCACCCCGCCTACGTCATCTACACCTCCGGTTCGACAGGCAAACCGAAGGGCGTCATCACGCCGTACCTCGGTCTGACGAACATGCAGCGCAACCACCAGGCCGCGATCTTCGATCCCGTGGTGGCTGCGGCTAGCGGTCCGAATGGAGACACGGCGAGGCTGCGCGTCGCCCACACCGTTTCGTTCGCGTTCGACATGTCGTGGGAGGAGCTGCTGTGGCTCGTTGAAGGCCACGAAGTGCACGTGTGCGACGAAGAACTGCGCCGGGACTCGCTGGCGCTGGTCGAGTACTGCGACGCCCACGCCATCGATGTCGTCAACGTCACGCCCACCTACGCGACACAGTTGTTCGCTGACGGACTGCTCGACGATTCGGGCGAGCGTCACCGCCCACCGCTGGTGCTTCTTGGCGGTGAAGCGGTACCGGACTCGGTGTGGAATCGCTTGCGTGACACCGACGGAACGCTCGGTTACAACCTGTACGGCCCCACCGAATACACGATTAACACGCTCGGTGCGGGCACCGACGACAGCGAAACACCCACGGTTGGTGTCCCTATCCGGGCCACGCGGGCGCACATTTTGGACTCGTTCCTGCGGCCGGTGCCGGACGGTGTTCCCGGTGAGTTGTACATCGCTGGTGTGGGTTTGGCGCGCGGCTACCTCGGTCGTTTCGACCTGACTGCTGAGCGATTTATTGCCGATCCTTTCGCTGAACCGGGCGCACGTATGTACCGCACCGGTGACCTGGTGCGTAGGCGTCCTGCGTATGCGTCCGGTGACGACTCCGGCGTGTGGGATGACAACATTGATTACCTGGGCCGCACTGACGATCAGGTGAAGATCCGCGGCTACCGCGTTGAACTCCACGAGATCGACTCGGTCCTCGAATCACATGAGCTGGTGGCCACTGCCGCGGTGATCGCCGTCGCGGATCCGCTTGTTCCCGGCACCAAACGCCTCGCGGCGTACGTTGTTCCCGCCTCCGGTGATGCGGCGAGTTTCGATTCCGCACCCGTCCTCAAGCATCTGCGCGAGCTGCTGCCCGACTACATGGTGCCCAGCCACGTCCAGGCCGTCGATGTACTGCCGATGACGGTCAACGGCAAGCTCGACGTCAAGGCACTTCCCGAACCGACGCTGCGCCCAGCGGTAGGCAGCCGCGAGCCTGCAACACGTGAAGAACGCATCCTGTGCGAGATTTTCGCGGAGCTACTCGGGATCGACACTGTCGGTGCCGAAGACGACTTCTTCGAACTGGGCGGTCACTCGATGATCGCTATGCGTATGGTCTCCAAAGTGCGTTCGGAGTTCGACGTTCAGTTGAGCATTCGCGACCTTTTCGAGGCACGCACCGTCGCGGCTATCGCGAAGCGGCTGCCGTCCGCGCAGCAAGCGAAGCCGGCGATTGTCGCTGGACCCCGCCCGGAGCGGGTGCCGCTTTCCGCGGCGCAGGAACGGCTGTGGATGCTGCAGCAGTTGCAACGCGACAGCGTGCCCTACCACTACGCGCACGCGGCGATTCTGCGCGGCGACCTTGACGTCACCGCATTGCAGGCGGCGTTCGTGGATGTGGTGACGCGTCATGAAACCCTGCGCACCCTCATCGGTGTGGATACCGCCAATAACGACGACGCCTACCAGCTGATCCTCGATCCGCGCAGCGCCGCCGAGCAGTTGCAGTTCACGGTGCTCGACGTCAGCGCAGACGCTGACCCGCAGGCCTCAGCACGCACCATCGCTTTCGAGAAGCTCACCGCGAATTTCAATCTCCGCGAAGACCTTCCGATTCGACTGACCGTCATCAAGGTCGGCGAGCAGCAGCACCTCATCGCGATCGCGATGCACCACATCGCCACCGACGAATGGTCCGATGCGCCTCTGCTCGGTGACCTCACCCGCGCTTACCTGGGGCGAGTGTCAGGGACGGCGCCGCAGTGGCAGGAACTGCCCGTGCAGTACGCCGACTACACGCTGTGGCAACAGCAGATCCTCGACTCCGGTGCGAGCGAATCGGAACTGGAATTTTGGACGCAGACCCTTGAGGGTCTGGCTGAAGAAATGCCGTTGCCGACTGACCGTAGTCGCCCCGCGCACCCCACCGGCAATGCCGGAACAGTGCGCGCCACCGTCGATCCCCATGTCGGTAATGCGCTGCGAACGATTGCGGACGCCCACGGCGCGAGCCCCTTCATGGTTCTGCACGCAGCCACTGCCGCGGCCCTGTCTCGGTTCGGAGCAGGGGAGGACATCGTCGTCGGCTCGCCCGCATCGGGACGCAGCGACAGTGCCCTCGACGATTTGGTGGGCTTCTTCGTCAACACCGTGGTACTGCGCACCGACGTGTCCGGCAACCCCACCTTCGGTGAGCTTGTCGAGCGTGTGCGCGACGCTGACCTCAAAGCGATGGAGCATCAAGAGCTGCCGTTCCAGCTTCTCGTAGAAAAGCTGGCGCCTGCACGTGTTGACGGCCGGAACCCGCTGTTCCAGGTCATGCTCAGCTACCTGCAGCGCCCCGCTGTGCTGCCTGATTTCCTCGGCATCCCCACCGAGTGGGAGCCGCTGTCGAATGTGCGCGCCAAGTTTGATCTCACGATCACCTACGTCGACGCGCCGGACACCGGCGAGATTTCGATCAACGTCGAGTACGCGACTGATCTGTTCGACGAGGCGACAGCACAGTCACTTGCCGACGCTCTCGTTCAGCTGTTGGGCGCCTGCGGTGCGGGTGAACAGGCACGCATCGATGAATTGACCGTGCTCTCTGACGCCGCAGCCAGCGCGGCCTTGGCGCTCGGAGACGGTGGTCCCGCAATCGCGAATACCGCTCCGCAGCAGTCGATTTCTGCCTCCACTGTGGGTGAGGCGCTGCGCGCTGCCGCGCAGCGCACACCCGAGGCGACCGCGCTGGTCGGCGCCACGCTCTCGGGCGAGCGCGTCGAACTGTCCTACCGCGAACTCGCTGCACGCACCGCGCAGATAGCGCGGTACTTGGCGGCGCAGGGAACCCGCTCCGGTGACATTGTTGCCATCGCCGTTCCCCGCTCGATCGACCAGATCGTGGCCATTCACGCCGCCGTGCAGTTGGGCGCCGCGTACCTGCCGATCGATACAACATTGCCGCAGAGCCGAATTGAGTACCTACTCACCGACGCGAAGCCCGCATCGGTACTGACTGCCACCGGAGTCGAGCTACCTGACACCGCCAGCTCAGTCATCGTTCTCGACGACCCGGAAACAGCGGCCGCGATCACCAGCAGTGACACGGCCGCGATCACCGATGCTGAGCGTGGGGGAGCAGTCACCACAGCGCATCCGCTCTACGTGATCTATACGTCCGGCTCCACCGGCAACCCCAAGGGCGTCGTCGTCGCGCATCGCAGCGTCACCAACCGACTCGACTGGGTGCAGGCCGACGACGCGATCACCGACGCCGACCGGATCATCGTCAAGACCCCGGCCAGCTTCGACGTCTCCGTCTGGGAACTGTTCTGGCCGTTCCTGCACGGCGCCACCGCCATCGTCGCTGGCCCGCAGGCGCACCGTGATCCGGCCGAAGTAGGCGCACTCATCCGCGACCACGCCGTCACCATCGCACACTTTGTCCCGTCGATGTTGGATGAGGCGCTCGCTACACCAGAGAACCTGACCTCGCTGCGGCGCATCGTCGCCAGCGGTGAAGCGCTGGGGGCATCGACAGCGCGTCGGGTCGCACAGCGGTTGCCACAGGTGCGTTTGGACAACCTGTACGGCCCCACCGAAGCGGCGGTCGAAGTGACCCTCGCAGCTGACGTGAGCCACAGCGACAGCGCGCCCACCATCGGGCGCGTCGGTGAAGGCGTCCAGATGTATGTCCTCGATGCGCGGTTGCGGCCCGTCCCGCAAGGCGTCTCCGGTGACCTCTACATCGGCGGCATTCAGGTCGCCGACGGCTACCTGGGTCGTTCCGCGCTCACCTCGGAGCGATTCGTTGCCGATCCGTTTGGCGACGCCGCATCACGCCTGTACCGCACCGGCGACGTCGCACGCTGGAATGCACGCGGTGAACTCGACTTCCTCGGCCGCGCCGACGACCAGGTCAAGATCCGCGGTATGCGCATTGAACTGGGTGAGGTCACCGGCTACCTGGAAGCAGCTCCCGGTGTTTCCCGTGCTGCCGTCTCGGTTCACAACGCCGAAACCGGACCCATCCTTGTTGGCTACGTCGTGGCGGCAGCGGACGCCACCGCATTCGATACCGCCGCGGTACGCAGCGCATTCGACACCGCTGCGGTACGCAGTGCACTGATCGGTGCGATTCCGGACCACCTGGTGCCGTCAGTGATTATGGAAATCAACGAGATCCCGGTGAGCCCCAACGGCAAACTGGATCGTCGCCGACTGCCCACCCCGGACACCTCAGCACGCGCCCAGCGGGAACCGTCCACTGAGACGGAAGCTCGCCTGTGCGCACTGTTCGCTGGCGTACTCGCCGATAGCGAAGACGGCAACAGCGTCGGCCCCGACGACAGCTTCTTCGCGCTTGGCGGGCATTCACTGTCCGCGATCCGCCTGGTCAATGCGATCAAGCGGGAATGGGGCGTTGACCTCGGTGTACGGGATATTTTCGAGTCCCCCACACCGGCCGCCCTTGCTATCGTCCTGGGAACCAGAGCGATCGGCACCGCACTGCCGCCGCTGACCCGCTACGAGCGACCCGAGTCCGGCGAAGGCATCCCCGTTTCGGCAGCGCAGCGACGCATGTGGCTCGTGGAACAACTCGGAGCTGCGGCCTCAGCCGATGCCGCCGTATCTGCTGACACTGCGGTAGCGGGGGGCGCTGGCGTGTACAACGTGCCGATCTCGTGGCGCGTTGCGGGCGGCGTCGACGCTGACGCGTTTGCCGCGGCTATCGGTGACCTGCTTGCTCGCCACGAGGCGCTGCGCACCATCTACCCGGCAGGCCCCGATGGTGAGCCCGTCCAGGTCATCGTGCCCACCGACCAGGTGCGTGTCGATGTCTCGACTCAGACGATTGCGGAAGCCGACCTCACCGCGGCGCTGCGTGAGGCCACTCGCCACCGCTTCGATCTGCAGTTCGAAGTGCCTGTGCGGGTCAGCCTGTTCTCCGTAGAGGGCGATACTGAGCGGGACGCGAGCAATGACACCGAGCGGGACGCGAGCAATGACACCGTCGTTGCCCTGGTCATTCACCATATTGCGGTGGATGAGTGGTCGACGTCGGCGCTGCTCACGGACCTCGCTACCGCTTATGGTTTGCGGCAGGTGGGGCAGAGCCCGGCGTGGGAGCCACTCGATGTTCAGTACGCGGATTATGCGCTGTGGCAGCGTGAGATCCTCGGCGACGCGGGTGCTCCGAGTGAGTTGGCGACCGGTCAGCTCGACTACTGGAAGAGTGCGCTCGCGGACCTTCCTGACGTGATTGAACTACCCACTGATCGGTCTCGTCCGGCCCGGTTCACCTATCGTGGTGGCGCTGTCCCGCTGGGCGTCGATGCACCTACGCTGCGTGGTTTGCGGGCACTTGCCGCCGATCATGGGGTGAGCATGTTCATGCTCATGCACGCTGCTGTCGCGGCGCTTCTCAGCAAATCTGGTGCCGGGGAAGACATTCCGTTGGGCACACCGGTCTCCGGTCGACGCGATGCGAGCCTGGAGCCGTTGGTGGGCTTCTTCCTCAACACGCTTGTGCTGCGCGCGGATCTCTCTGGCGACCCGACGGTCGCACAGTTACTGGACCGCGTGCGGGCCACCGACTTCGCTGCGTTCGAGAACCAGGATGTGCCGTTCGACCAGGTCGTTGACGCTGTGTCAGGTCGACGGGCCGGTGTGCGCTCGGTGCATCCGCTGTTCCAGACGATGATTGTGTATCTGACACAGCCTGATCCGACCCAGTTGCTTGGCGGCGGCATCACGCCGCAGCCGATCGAGCCGGATACGTCAAAGTTCGACTTGTCTTTCGACTTCGTCGAATACACCGGGCTCGCTGGTGCTGACGCAGGCGAGAGCGCTGATGTCGTGGTTGGCGTCATTGAATACAGCAGCGATCTGTTCGATCGCGAGACTGTACAGCGCCTCGCCGATGGACTGACCGTACTTCTTGGTCAGCTCGCGAACGCTGCACCGACCGAACGGCTTTCGCAGCTGTCGGCTATTCCAGTGCAGGATCGCCAGCTCATCGACACGGCGTCGTCGCGGCCAGGGATCAGCGGCGCCGCGAACACTGCGGTAGACCTGTTCGATCACGCTGCCGAGCAGTACCCCGATCGAGTCGCCGTCGTTGATGGCGAGCGGGAGTGGTCGTTTACCGAACTGGCAAGCCGGGTGCGTCGCCTCGCGCGCCACCTTGTGGCTCAAGGCGTCGGCCCGGAAGTTCCGGTCGCCTTGCTGCTGCCGCGTACGACACACGCACTGTCCGCGATCTTCGGTGTCATGACGGCGGGCGGCGCCTACGTCGCGATCGATCCGGCGACCCCGACGGCGCGCATCGAAACGATCCTGGAGACCGCGCAGCCCACGGTTGTTCTCACTACAGAATCGACAGCGTCAGCGCTTCCAGGCACGTATCGCGGTCACGTGGTTGTTCTTGATGACCCGACGTTCGACGATGCGCTTGCTGCCTACTCGGATGCGCCGCTGACCGATACCGATCGGAAGGCTCCGCTGCTCGCGGAGCACCCCGCGTATGTGGTGTTTACGTCAGGTTCCACAGGCACACCGAAAGCTGTGGAGGCAGTGCATCGTGGCCTCGTCGCGCTGTGGCACAGTCACCGCGCGGACCTCTACCAGCCGACGACAGCGCAGGCTGGCCGTGACCACCTGCACGTCGGGCACGCGTGGTCTTTCGCGTTCGATGCGTCCTGGCAGCCGCAGTTGTGGCTGCTCGATGGGCACACGCTGTACCTGGTCAATGAGGACACCCGCCGCGATCCCGTGCAGATGGTGGCGCAGGCACACCGTCAACGCTGGGACTTCCTGGAAGTCACTCCATCACACCTGACCCAGCTGCTCGATGCGGGACTCGTGGGCGACGAGGGGCCGACGACACTCGGATTCGGCGGCGAGGCCGTCGCGGGTCCGCTGTGGGACCGGTTGAACGGGTTGGCTGCCACCCGCGGGACACTGGCGTTCAACCTGTACGGACCCAGCGAAAGCACCGTCGATGCACTGGTGGCCCGCACGTCGCAGTCCGCGCAGCCGGTGGCCGGCGGCCCTGTCGCAGGCACCGCGGCGCGCATCCTCGACCGCTGGCTACAGCCAGTACCGGTCGGTGTGACCGGCGAGCTGTACCTGTCCGGCGAAGGACTCGCACGCGGATACCGCGGCGAATCAGCTTTGACCGCAACACGTTTCGTGGCGGACAGCGACGGAACCCGCATGTACCGCACCGGGGACCGCGCTCGGTGGCTGCCAGACGGCACCATTGCGTACCGCGGCCGCGGCGATGACCAGGTCAAGATTCGTGGACACAGGGTGGAGCCCGCCGAAATTGAGGCGACACTCCTCGCCCGCGCCGACATCCAAGACGCGGTCGTCATCGCCCGGACAGATCTGGGTGCACCCACAGCACTATGCGCCTACGTGGTGCCCGCGGACCAGGGCACATTCAGCCTCGATGCGCTGCGCTCAGACCTGCGCACGCTTCTGCCCGACTACATGGTTCCGGCAACGATCACCGTCCTGGCAGCAATCCCGACATCAGCCAACGGCAAGGTTGACCGCCGTGCGCTGCCACGCCCAGAACTCGACCTGACGGCTTATCGTGAACCGTCGACGCCCGCAGAACAGGTGCTGTGCGATGCGATCGCGCAGGTTTTGGGTGTGGATCAAGTCGGAGCTGACGACGACGTCTTCTCGCTAGGACTCGACAGCATCGGCGTGATGGCGCTGCTGCGGAAGGTCCGCGAGGCAGGCTTCGACACCACCGCGGCAGCGGTGTTTGCGGCGCAATCCATCGCAGAATTGGCGACGCACATGGAATCTTCAAGTCAGACGTTCGAGAGCACAACGAGAGGATCATGATGAAACTGCAGTGGACCCGCAAGGGCCGGATCAGGTTGGGGGCCGCCCTCGCGGCTGCAGCGCTAGTTGTGGGTGTCAGTGCGTGCAGCTCGAACGATGACGCCGACAACACGTCCGCACCGGTATCGGCCAACGCCGACGCCTTCCCGGTGACCCTCACCGGCAAGTTCGGTGAGG
Organism: Rhodococcus sp. (in: high G+C Gram-positive bacteria); assembly: GCA_012515885.1. Classification (GTDB taxonomy): domain Bacteria; phylum Actinomycetota; class Actinomycetes; order Mycobacteriales; family Mycobacteriaceae; genus Rhodococcus_F. The sequence goes on along the minus strand of JAAYXN010000059.1, from coordinate 20,906 downwards.
CGACGGTCGAGGCACCGCCGGTACGGGCGCTGCCGCTGTCCCCGCAGGACGCAGACATTCTGCTCTCGCTCGGCGTGACACCCATCGCGCTGCCCGTGGACCGCCAGAACCTCGCTGCCACCAACAACACCGGCGTGTGGCCGTGGGAAGAGCAGGCCCTCAAGGACCTCGGATCGGCCACCCCGGAACTCCTGCAGCTCGATGCGGGCCTGGGATCAGTGACCGAAAACATCGTTGCGCTTGAACCGGACATCATCGTCTCGACCGGATTCTGGGGCCTGGATCAGACCTCGTTTGACCAGCTGAACCCGCAGATCCCCGTCGTGCACTTCGACACTCAGGCCAACGGTGAGCCGTGGCAGGACTCGACACGCAAGGTCGCCGAAGCTCTCGGTATCCCGGAGAAGGCTGAAGAAGTCATCGCGCAGGCCGACGCAAGCCTTCAAGAAGCGAAGCAGGCGCACCCCGAGTTCGAGGGCAAGACCTACAACGCCATCATCGGTGACATGGGCGGCGGCCAGCTCGCTGTCCTCGCCTCCGATGAGCGCGGTATCGGACAGTTCCTCAGCTCACTCGGTTTGACGCTGAGCCCCTACGCCACCACGCTGCCTGTCGATCCCGACGGCCGCGGACTGCTGTCGTACGAAAACATCGGTGATCTCGACGCGGACGTCCTCGTCGTCGTCTCACCGACCGGTGACCTCGAATACCTGACCAAGTTCGAAGCATGGAACCAGCTGCCCGCCGTCCAGGCTGGCGCTGTCGTGTCGCTGGCCCGCAACACCGGACGCCCCAACGCGGTGGGCTTCCCGTCAGCGCTGTCCCTGGATTGGGCGACCGATCAGGTTGCACCGGAGATCGCTGAGGCGATCGAGAAGGGCTCGGCACGCTGATATGCCGGAAAGTTCGAAGGCTGATAGCCGGATACTGATGGACCTGCGGCCACTGCGCGAAAGTGCGCCGTTCCGCAGGGTGTTCATTGCACGCACAATCTCCATCTTCGGTATCGGCATGCTCATGGTGGGTGTGCCGATCCAGATGTACGCGCTCACAGAGTCATCGTTCCTCGTTGGTTTGGTCGCGGCAGTCGAAGGTGGCGCCGCCATCGTCGGCATGATCGTTGGTGGTGGGCTCGCCGACCGCTACGACCGTCGTCTCCTGATCCTGTTTGCGCGCACAGTATCCGGCATCACCTTCGTGGGTTTGGCGGTCAACGCCATGCTCGACTCACCGTCGGTGATCGCGATCTTTGTTCTCGCGTTCATCAACGGGCTGATCGGTTCGATTAGTGTGGCGGCGCTCCTCGCCGTCATCCCCGCGCTCATCCCGAAAGACCAGTTGGTTGGTGCGGGTGCACTGAATGTTCTGGGCGCCCGGGCCGGTGCCGTCGTCTCACCGGCCCTCGGCGGAATGGTGATCGCTGCCGCGTCGGTGGCATGGAACTACTGGATCGCGGCAATCGGCACTGCCATCACGATCGCCCTGCTGTACGGCTTGCCTCCGCTACTGCCCCCCAAACATGACGGCGAGCAACATGATGGGGAGCAACGTGACAGCGACAAGTCGTCGGCGGCCGCAGGCGAGCAGGCTCGCGAAGAAACAGTCGGCGATCTGCTGCTTCGCTCACGAGTCGTCGGCGGCGTGATGGCATCAGGCATTATCGCGATGCTCGGCGGCGGTGTCCTCGTGCTTGTTCCCGCACTGGTCGACCAGCAGTTCGGTGGCGACTCGCGCGCAGCGGGAATGTTGTACGCGGCCATGGCGGTCGGCGCTGTCGTCGCGACGGTGACGAGCGGTTGGCTCACACGCTCGGCGCGGCCAGGCATGGTCCTGCTGGTCGCAGGTGCATTAGCGTTCCTAGTGCAGGCCGCGGTGGGCGCTGTCGCGGCCATCGCTGTCGCGTTCGTCTTCCTCGTCCTTGCCGGCGCACTGAGTTCGGTGCAGGAAGTGCTGCGGTTCTCGCTGCTACAAATCCACACACCCACCTCGATGCTGGGCCGGGTCAACGGTCTGTTTTCTGCTCAGCAAGCTGGTGGCCTCGCCGTCGGCGCCGTTATTGCTGGCGCGTTCGGCTCAATCTTCTCGGCCGCCGACGCCGTCATCTACTACAGCCTGAGCGGCTTCGTGCTGTCGCTGATCTTGCTGGCGTTCGCGGGCGGGTTGCGCCGAGTATCGGGGGAGACCACCCCCATCGTCGTCGACGGCGAACCTCATTCCGGTAGCGATTCTGGAGCGGAGCTGGCCGAGAGGTGATCCGTAAGTTCTTCCTCGCGATTGCCTATATCGCGGTTGGTGTTTCGGTGCTCGGCGTGGTGACGCACTACGTCGGGCCCGAAAGCAACATCCTGATCCTGGCGTCGTCGTTCGTCCCACTCCTCGTCGTTGTCGGAGTCGTAGGCATCGTCATCCTGCTTCTCGCTCGAAAGTGGGTGATTGCGGCAGTGGCAACCGTCGTGGTTGCCGCCGCGATGGCGACGCAGGCTCCCCTGTATGTGGGCAGCCTGGACGAGCCCGGGGAGGGAACAACCCTGCGTGTGCTGCAAGCGAACATCATGCTCGGCGAATCCGACGCAGCGGATTTGGTTCAGCAGATTTCTCGCCGCGATGTCGACATCTTGACCATTGAAGAACTCACCGACGACGCGGTGCAGCGGCTCGCTGATGAAGGTATCGACCAGTTGTTACCCGAGCAGTTCCTCGTCCCCAAACCTGATGGGGGCGGCGGCACCGGGATCTACTCGAAGTTCCCGCTCAGCGACGAACACTTGTTGCCGCACTTTGCAATGGCCAACCTGTCTGCGACTGTCGAAGTATCTGACAGCGAACAACTGGCGCTGTTCGCGGTGCACCCGAGAGCGCCCTACCCCGAACCCGCGTGGCGGTGGGCCGACGAAATGGAACGCCTACGCGAGGCCGTTCATAGCCGCGCCGCACAGGACCCGGAGGTGCCGGTCCTCGTCAGCGGAGACTTCAATTCGACGTACTCACACACCCGGTATCGGACGTTCCTCACCGACGGATTCGACGACGTCGCCGAGCGTGTGGGGGCCGGAATCACACCTTCGTACCCGGCAAACACGTGGTACCCCGCGCTTGTGGGGATCGATCGGATGATCATCCGCGGCTTAACCGTGCAGGAGTTCAACGTCGTCGATCTTCCCGGCTCAGATCATCACGGGCTCTTTGCAGTATTCACGACAGCGGGGGCCACAGAAGCGAGTAACCCGTGACGATCCGCAGGGAGAAAGGACACGGCAGCGACGGTCGCGGAAATCGCGTTAGCGTCATCATCCCCGTCTACCGCTGCATCCCCTACGTGAGCGCGACGTTGCAATCAGTGCTGGACCAAACGCGAAGCGTCGACGAAATCATCCTCGTCGACGATTGCGGCGGCGACGAGTCGATCTCGATTGCGTGCGCCTTCTTAGACGAGCGCCACATCAAGTACCACGTCGTCACGCACCCTGTTAACCGTGGACCGGGACCAGCACGCAACTCAGGACTAGCCGCCGCGACGGGGGAACTCATCTGGTTCCTCGACGCCGACGACGTTGCTGACGCGCAGTTCATTGAAAAGTTGGCGGGTGCGCTTGAGGACGGCGACGGCGCGGACTTTGCGGTGTGCCGCACCCACCGCGTCGACGAAGACGGCGTCGTGTTGGGTGTCGACGAACCGTCGTATCCCACGCACTCGCTGTCCGGTCAAGAGTTCGCGCGATTGCTTCTGCGGGGGGACGCAAAGGCGTATCCCTGCACCAAGCTGTTCCGCCGCGACATACTCGGTGACCGGCCGTGGGACGAAGACCGCAAATACGAAGACATTGCCGCAACCTTCCGGCTCGCGATGAAAGCCCGAACTCTTCCGGGAACCACGACGGAGCGAAGTGGGTTTCCCAGCGCGGATGCACGGCGCCGCCAATAGCAACGGTGGTGGGGCGAGCAAATGCGGCACGAATGGCATCAAGCGAACCGTCACGCAGCACGGCGTCGTCGTCGAGGTACACGAGGACCTCGGCGGACGCCGCGTCGGCGCCACTGTTGCGCGCACCGGACAGACCGCGGGTGTGCGTGTTCGCGATGACGCGGTCGCTCGCCGGTAGCTGAGCGGTGAGTTGAGCAAGGAGGTCGTCGTTGTGATCAACGACGACGATCAGCTCATCGCCGCTAGCGAGCTGTGACCGTGCAGCGTCGATGCCCTGGGTGAGGGTGGGGAGACGGTCAGATGTGTAGCAGCAGATGACCACAGCAAGGCGATCGTTGGCGTGATTCGAGGTCAAGTCGAACTCCGACGTTCCGGGGGGACGGCTGGCCTCAACCTGGAGTAGGAAAGGCGTGCCTATGCTTAGGCTCACCTATGCTAACTGACGTTCGTTGGAGTTTTACAGTCAGGTCGGTCACTCTGACGGTGCTAGTGGTTAAGCGGATCTGCATATAGCCGCTGGAAAATATCCCTGACGGTCGCGATGTCGAACACGTTGGAATGAAAAGACACCGTTGTCTGCACACTGCCCCCAACATTCGCTGAACACACCGTGAGCGACTCGGGACCACCCGGATCGCTATTAGCGACATATTCCTTCAGTGCCAAGGGATCGTTGTCGCTGCGCGGTGTCGTCCCCATCGAGGAGAACAACACGCGAGGCCGAGGCGTGGACGAGACCTGCGTCGGAATCGGCGGCAGTCCACCCCGCCGTAGTGCGACGTGTGCTTTAGCTGCGCTGACCAGAACATTGGCTGCCGGGCGACCGTTTCTCGCGGCTTGGGCGAGGCGTTCTTGCAGGCTGGCAGCGGAAATATCGGCCGGCAATTCGAACTCAAGGCCCGCCACGAAATTGCCCCACACCAACATTCGGCTGGGGAGAAAGCGGCGGCAGTCGAAGGGGATCGCGACCGCGCTCTGCGCCTGGAGTTCGCGGGCAAGCATCCGATAGGTCGCCGCAGTCAGCAGTGAAAAGAGCGAGACCCCCGGCATCGCCTGATCTCGATAGTCACGCACAGCCTGCACAGTCTCGCGCGGCATCGTGAACGTGAGCATCGCGGTGGACGGCGTCCAATCGACGTCGACGGCATTCGGCTCGGTGAGTTCTTCGTCCGTACCGGGTTCCTCCGCAGATTCCTGTCCACGCAGCAGCGCCGCAGCGCGCAGTGGGTGTCGGCCGAGTACCAGTCCAAGAGCGCTGAGTGGTGGGCGAAGGCGACTGCTAGGAAGTGTTGTCTGAGCCCGCTCAAGTCCCAGAGCAAGCACCTCATGGAGCGACCGGGCAAACGCGATCTCACCGAAGCCGTGGTCGTATTCAGTGGCGAGATACTTGCCTGCCGACACAATCCGCATCGGTGCTGTTGACCGCGAAGCAAGAAGCGCCGCGTGCAGTTCCGCAGCGTTCGCGGGCTCTGGAACTTCCTCAACAATCACGCTGTCCAGCGACGGCTCGTACTGCCACTGCGTCGTCCCGGGGGTGGGGATGAGGCCGACACGTGTCGTCGGCCCCATCGCCGTCAATTGGTGAAGGCGTCGATAAATATCGTCGCGACTGACCGGTTCAATCGGTCCGAATACCGCAAAGGACCGTGTTCCAGTGTGGAGGGCGTCGAGCGGGGACACCCGCACGATGCGCGGCGCGACACTACTCATGCCTACCGTCACCCAACTTTCTCTCTAGGGCGTACTCACCCGATGCGACTCATGAGTCAGAGGCATCGACGCCCGTCATGGCGAGAACATCGAGTCGCTTATCGAGCTCCTCGATGCTCAGGTTGTCGCCGACAAGACCCATATCGATCACGGTTTGCCGGATAGTCTTCTTTTCTTTTAACGCAGTCTTCGCGACTTCAGCGGCCTTTTCGTAGCCAATGAGTGAATTCAACGGCGTCACAATCGACGGCGACGATTCTGCGAGGGTACGCAACCGATCCTCATTGGCCACCAAACCCTCAACACAGCGGTCAGCAAACAATCGCGAAACATTCGCCAGCAGCGTCAAGGACTCAAGCACGTTGCGTGCCATCACCGGAATATAGACGTTTAGCTCAAAATGCCCACCAGCGCCTGCCCAAGCGACTGCCGCATCGTTGCCAACAACCTGCGCTGCCACCTGTGTGACCGACTCCGGCAGCACCGGGTTGACCTTGCCCGGCATGATCGAACTGCCTGGTTGCAGGTCCGGAAGAAGGATCTCGCCGAGGCCGGTCAGCGGGCCAGAACCCATCCACCGGATGTCGTTCGCGATCTTGGTCAGCGAGACGGCGATCGTGCGCAACACTCCCGACAGCTCCACCAGTCCGTCGCGTGCAGCCTGAGCTTCAAAACTGTCGCGCGCGGGGCTGAGCGAATCGAGGCCGGTCAGCTCTACCAACCGGTCCACAACCTTGGGCCCAAACCCAGCGGGAGCGTTAAGGCCGGTCCCGACGGCGGTGCCACCGATCGGCAATTCGCCGACGCGAGGCAGGGCAGCGGTGATCCGCTCCATTCCCGCCTCCATTTGACGGGCGTATCCGCTGAACTCCTGGCCCAACGTCACGGGGACGGCGTCCATCAGGTGCGTACGTCCCGACTTGACGACGGTCTTCCACTGCGCAGCTTTGTCGTTCAAGGCAAGACGCAGGTGATCGATCGCGGGCAGGAGTTCCTTAACCGCAGACTCGGTGGCAGCCACGTGCGTCGCCGTCGGGAATGTGTCGTTCGAGGACTGCGACATGTTCACATCGTCATTGGGGTGCACCGTCACTCCCGCTCGGGCAGCGACCGAAGCAATCACCTCGTTGGTGTTCATGTTCGAGCTGGTGCCTGACCCGGTCTGGAACACGTCGATGGGGAACTGGTCGTCGTGCAGGCCGTCCGCGATTTCCATCGCCGCCGCCACGATTGCGTCAGCCTTGGTCGCATCAAGCAAACCCAGATCCTTATTGACCTGGGCGCAGGCGGCCTTGAGGAGGCCGAGCGCGCGGATCTGTGCGCGCTCAAGACCACGACCACTAATGGGGAAGTTCTCAACGGCGCGTTGCGTCTGCGCCCGCCAGAGTGCGTCGCTGGGGACGCGAACCTCGCCCATGGTGTCGTGCTCGATCCGGAACTGCTCTTGATCTGAAGTCATGCATCGAACCCTGCCACTTAGAGGTGATTTCGGCAGCAGGCTCGATCAGACACACACTCCGGTTGAACTTCGTGTGCACCTGATAGCAAAAAGGCCCTGCCATCGCTTTCTGCGACGACAAGGCACCTTCTGCTGATGTGGACGTAACTAGCGCCGATCAGAACGTGGGCGGAACAGCTCCGTCAACGCCGTCGAAATCGACAGCCGAGTATTCGCGCAGCTTCTCAAGGCGGTGGTAGGCGTCGATCATGCGGACCGTGCCGGACTTGCTGCGCATCACGATGGACTGCGTTGACGCGCCGCCACCGTAGTAGCGGACGCCGCGCAGCAGATCACCGTCGGTGACACCGGTAGCGCAGAAGAACACGTTCTCGCCGGACACCAAGTCCTCGGTGCGCAGCACCTGGTCCAGGTCGTAGCCAGCGTCGATGGCCTTCTGGCGCTCTTCGTCGTCCTTGGGGGCGAGCCTGCCCTGCAGCGCACCGCCCATGCAGCGCATAGCGGCGGCCGCAATGATGCCCTCAGGGGTGCCGCCGATACCGAGAAGCATGTCGGTGCCCGACTCGGGGCGGGCGGCAGCGATCGCGGCAGCGACGTCGCCGTCAGAGATCAGACGGATACGCGCGCCGGTGTCGCGGACCTGCTGGATCAGTTCGGCGTGGCGTGGGCGATCGAGGATGCACACGGTCACGTCCGAGACCGACGCCTTGCGGGCCTTCGCGACACGCTTGACGTTCTCACCAACCGGAGCGGAAATGTCGATGACATCCGCAGCCTCAGGACCGACAGCAATCTTTTCCATGTAGAACACGGCCGACGGATCAAACATGGCGCCGCGCTCAGCGACCGCGAGGACAGAAATCGCGTTCGGCATACCCTTGGACATCAACGTGGTGCCGTCCACCGGGTCAACCGCGAAGTCGCAGGCAGGGCCATCGCCATTGCCGACCTCTTCGCCGTTGTAGAGCATCGGGGCTTCGTCCTTCTCGCCCTCACCGATCACGACGATGCCGTTCATCGACACGCTGGAAACCAGCTCACGCATCGCGTCAACAGCAGCGCCGTCGCCGCCCTCTTTATCTCCGCGACCCACCCAGCGGCCAGCAGCAAGAGCGCCAGCCTCGGTCACCCGCACCAGCTCCAAGGCCAGGTTACGATCCGGGGCTTCGCGGCGACTCGACGTGTTGCTGGCAGTCATAGACTGTGCCTCCTGCTGGTTGGCCGACCGGCCGGTCGGGGTAGGTTCGCGCCGATTCTTTCAGAAAGCGCTGCGTCACGGGACTGTGGGTCTCGCGCCTGTGGTGGGGGTCTCGCTGTGCGGCGGAGATCACGTCAAGACCGCCCGGCCCGCCACCTCCACCGTCGACACTGGATACTGATACCCGTGGCCTACCAGAAACCCCGCATTCTGCAGAGCAACCGAGACATGTTTTGGTCGCTGATTCCGCTTGCGCTGATGTGTGTGCTGCTCGCCGGTGTCGCTAGCCAATGCCAGTTCAGCCCCGGTGGCCCCACAACCGGTCCGATCCCCAGCTTCGACCTGGAATCGGCACTGCGCTACGACTCGCAGGACCTGGATTTCCCGGTTCGCCAGCCCGTTATCCCTGAAGGATGGACCCCGAATTCAGGTAGCCGCAGCGTGGTGACCGGCGACAACGGGGGAGAGACCAGCACCGTCGGGTTCATCACCCCACCCGGCCGCTACATCCAATTCACGCAGAGCAGTGCTAACGAGATGTCTCTGGTCTCCTATGTTGCGGGCGGGCTGCGCACCGCCACCGGCGTCGAGGATGTCGCCGGACACAACTGGGTGGTGTACGGCGGCGAGGGCGTCGAACCAATCTGGATCGCCGACTTCGAAGGCGTGCGGCTCCTGCTCACTGGCAGCGCTGACGAAGAATCCTTCGCGACGTTGGCTACCGCTGTCGCTGAAGCTCCCGTCCTGGGCTAAGTGAATTGTGGGCTAATAGCCGACTAGCGGGTTCTACTCCGCGTCGCCCGCTACCTCGGACCGGGCAATAGCGTCTTCGACGCGTTTACGCGCCCCGGCCAGGTGCTCTTCGCAGCGATTGGCTAGCGCCTCACCGCGCTCCCACAGTGCCAGCGACGCATCAAGGTCGAGTCCGCCCTGCTCCAGGATGCGGACGACCTCGACCAGCTCATCACGGGCGGCTTCATAGCCAAGCTGCGCGACCGGGGTTTCCTCAGTAGACATTGGCTCCTACGTGTCCTTTCCGATGACTGCGGCGCGCATCGCGCCGTCAGCGACTCGAATCCGTACCTGCGTACCCATGGGTGCCTCGTCGATCGAACGCACCACCTCGGGGTCGCCGTCGGGAACGATGCGTTGCACGACGGCATAACCACGCGCCAGCGTCGCCGCGGGACCGAGCGTGGTTAGGCGGGCACGCAGATGGGTGGCCGCGTTGGTGTGGGATTCGATGGTGCGGGTGATGGCGCGGCGCCCCTGCTCCCGAAGGCGCTCCACTTCTTGGGTGCGGTGTGTGAGCCCCTGCAACGGATCAGCCAGGACGGGGCGGCTCCGCAATTGGTCAAGCTGGCGCGATTCGCGCTGCACCCAATTGCGGAGCGCAGCTGTCGCGCGGGCACGCAGATCGTCGACGCGGGCCTGTTCCGCGGCGGCATCAGGCACGACAAGTTTCGCGGCGTCAGTGGGGGTCGCTGCCCGCACATCCGCGACATGGTCGGTAAGCGGACTATCGGGTTCGTGGCCGATCGCGCTCACTACGGGAGTGGTGCATGCGGAAATCGCACGGCACAGCGTCTCGTCAGAAAAAGGCAGCAGGTCTTCGACGCTGCCGCCTCCGCGAGCCAGAACGATCACGTCGACATCGGGGTTCTTATCGAGATCGCGTAGCGCTTCAACGATCTGTGCGACGGCGGTCGGACCCTGCACCGCCGTATTTCGAATCTCGAAATGGACTGCGGGCCAACGACGCTGAGCGACCGACACAACATCACGTTCGGCTGCGCTGGCGCGACCAGTAATGAGTCCAATTGTCTTCGGCAGGAACGGGACTGGACGTTTGAGGCGGACGTCGAAAAGCCCCTCGGCGGCCAGTAGCGCGCGCAACCGCTCGATGCGGGCCAGAAGCTCACCAATACCGACAGGGCGAATATCGGTCACTCGCAACGAAATAGAGCCCCGGCCAGAATAGAACGAGAGCTTGCCGAACATGACGACGCGGCTGCCCTCGGTCAACGGAACGGGCAGACTCTGCAGAAGCTGCGGCGAACACGTCACCGACAGCGACATGTCAGCTGAAGGGTCACGAATGACAAGGAACGCGGTCCGCGTGCCAGGTCGGGAATTGATCTGAGTGATCTGCCCCTCGACCCAAATGCTGCCAAGCCGATCAATCCACTCCGCGACCTTCACCGACACCGAGCGAACCGGCCACGGATTCTCCGCCGAGTTGGGATTTGGCGAATTGGGGTTTGGCGAACTCGAAGCGGGTGAACTCACTTGGCTTTGGCGGTGGTGATCCGGTTCGCGATCATCGTCTGGAACGGTGCCCGCGCCAAGGTCGCGTCTTCAAACTCCAGCAGAGTCGTCAGCTCTTCGACCGACAGGTTCTTGAGCCGGGCCCGCAACTGCGCAAGAGTGAGGGACTCGTAGTCGAGGTAGGTGACGATCTCGGGGATCTCCGCGGGGGCGACAGTCTCTGTGACCTCGTCAGCAATGACGGGGGTCTCATCAGGATTCAGCGAGTACAGGGCGAAATGACCGGGTGCCTTATCGGAGCCATCGGAGTTCAGCGAGGCAGTCGCGACGTCAGAGCCGTTTGTCGACGCCTTCGTGGCCGCAGCCTTGGGCGCCGTGCGGCTCTTATGCTCGCGGGACGTGGCCGGAGTCGCCGTCGACGCCGCTGCCGGGGTGTCCTCGTCAAATACCGCCCACTCGGGCTGCTCCGGCTCCTGCGTCCAATGCAGGAGTTCAAACGCCTGATCGCCCTTAATCGCGAGCGCAGTCATCGTTTGCTGGACACGCATCGTGGTTTGAAGAACCTGACTCACAGCGGTCATCGGCATGGTGGCCGCAGCGCCAGGCAGCTTAATAGCGCCCTCTACCGCGGTAACGGCAATACCGGCCGCAACTCGGGCCGCGAAAGGTGGTCGGATCATGCCGATAGCCTGCCTGATAGATCGGTATTTCGGTAGTTGACTCCCCGTGCGCTGTCAAGGTCGTGCATCGGCCCGTACCCTGGGAGGCATGACTTCGGCTGTACCCCTCAACCTCGGCATCACCCGATCCGCAGGCACCGGTCCCCACACCGGGGCCAAGCGAGTGCTGCTCGCAGAGCCGCGCGGCTACTGCGCAGGCGTCGATCGTGCGGTCGAAACGGTCGAAAAAGCACTGGAGAAGCACGGTGCACCGATCTATGTCCGCAAGGAGATCGTGCACAACCGCCACGTCGTGGAAACACTCACCGACCAGGGCGTTATCTTCGTAGACGAGACCGACGAGGTGCCAGAAGGGTCGCTGCTGGTGTTCTCGGCACACGGCGTTTCGCCGGCAGTGCATGAGGCCGCCGCAGAGCGCAACCTGCACACCATCGACGCCACCTGCCCGCTCGTGACCAAGGTGCACCAGGAAGCGAAACGTTTCGCCCGCGACGACTACGACATTTTGCTCATCGGCCACGAAGGGCACGAAGAGGTCGAGGGCACCGCCGGAGAAGCCCCCGACCACGTGCAACTCGTTGATGGCCCCAACGCAGTGGATAACGTCACCGTGCGCGACGAGTCCAAGGTCATCTGGCTGTCCCAAACCACTCTGAGCGTCGACGAAACGATGCAGACGGTTGCTCGCCTGCGTGAACGATTCCCCGGCCTGCAGGATCCGCCGAGCGACGACATTTGCTACGCCACCCAAAACCGTCAGGTAGCGGTCAAGGCGATGGCACCCGAGTGTGACCTGGTGATCGTGGTGGGATCGCGCAACTCCTCAAACTCGGTCCGTCTGGTCGAGGTGGCACTTGGTGCTGGAGCGAAAGCCTCCTACCTGGTCGACTACGCGCGTGAAGTAGACCTGGCCTGGCTCGACGGCGTCCGCACCGTCGGTATCACCTCTGGCGCATCTGTGCCGGAGATTCTGGTGCGCGGAGTGGTCGATCTGCTCGCAGAACACGGCTTCGCTGACGTGCAGTCCGTGACGACCGCCAACGAAACACTCGTTTTCGCGCTGCCACGTGAACTGCGTGCAGCCCGGCAATCCGGGTAAGGACGGTCTAGCGGCGGTCGGCCGCTAGACGTTTCCCGCCTAGTCGTTTCTCTCGAAGGGGGAACGGTCGCCGCGTTCGCGGTACCGCACCTGCGGAACCGGATGCGCTGGCACCTCGTCAAAGGGCGGACGCGGCTGCGGCCGACGGCGGGGCTCGCTGCCACGTTGAGGTTCGTGTGCACGCTGAGGCTGTTCCGGCATACGCCGAGGATCCTGCGATCGTCCCCGCGCGGGCTCGCGCTGAGGTGCCGGTCCTGGAGCGCGCCGCGGTGAGGGTGCGGGCCCACGCCCCGGCTGCGGGGCAGCGCGTCGCGGGTCGGGCCCTGGTTGCTGTGCACGCTGCGGATCTGCTGCGCGGCGCGGATTCGGCTGGGGGCCTCGCTGCGGTGCAGTCCCGCGCCCCGGTGCCGGACGCCCAGACGTTCGCGCCGTCGGAGCAGGCTCGCGGGTACGGCGAATGGGATCGGTGGCGTCGCGATCTTTCCGGGGTGGCCGCGGCTTCTGCGTGTTGATAGCCGTCGTCTTCGCCGACGACTCTCTCGCTGACGACTTTTTCGAGGTGCCACGTTGGGAAGGCCGCCGCCGGTCTTGCCGACGCTGCTCGCCACCCTGATCGCGGCTTAGCACCGTCAGCCGCAAAATTCCGATAATGACCGTTGCCGCGGTGGTGGCCAACATGACAGGAAAGCGGTCAACCAGCGGGTACGCGACGTTGATGGCAAGGTCGCGGAGGGCAAGGCTGGACCCGTCGGCGAGAACGAACTGGCCCAGCGGCACGGCACCGAACAGGATCAACGGCGGCTGCACCATCGCGGTGAACACTGCCCGCTGAGCAGCAACGAGGATTGCCAGCAGGCAACCCAGTGCATAAAACGCCGAGAACGTCGAGGTCAGCTCGTTGCCGCTGACTGCGTCCACACCGAACCCGACAAGAGTGAAGCCCACGGCGACCGCGACAGCGCCCCACGCCGGGAGTCCTAAAACTCCCGGAAGGATCGATCGGCGTTCGCGTGGCACCCCCGAACGGGCGCGTTGGTTACGTGACACTCAAACGACAGTACTTGCCTTGACCGCCCGGTACCGCCGGTGTGCCGCTGGAATGTTGGGAGTGTCGCACTTCGAATGCCCTCAATCCGCTCGGCAATGATGGGTAGCGCCGCGAAGTTCGTCCAGATCCGGCGCCCGTCAGCGAACATTGTCGGTCCCGTGCTCTACGTTCCTAGCTATGAAGATCTTGCACACTAGCGACTGGCACATAGGCCGCACGTTTCATGGTGTCGATCTCCTGTCTGACCAGGAGCACGTGCTCACCGACATCGCGGCGCTTGTCGCCGAGCATGCCGTTGACGTCGTAGTTGTTCCTGGCGATATTTATGACCGTTCCATCCCCAGCTCCAATGCGGTGGCCGTCTGTGACCGCGGCTTTCAAGCCATCCGTGAAGCGGGGGCCATCATTGTTGCCACGTCGGGCAATCACGATTCCGCTACGCGGCTCGGCGCTGGCTCGGCGTTTACCGCCTTAGGCGGCCTGCATCTTGTGACGAAGGTGTCGACTGTCGGGAAGCCCGTTGTTCTTAGTGACGAGCACGGGCCGGTCTACTTCTATGGAATCCCCTATCTTGAGCCAGAAATCACTCGCGCCGAGTTGGGCGTTCCTGAGGCGCGCTCGCACACGGACATCCTCGCGGCCGCTATGGGTCGTGTTCGCGCTGATCTTGATGATCGTGGGGATGATGCGAGGTCTGTGGTGTTGGCGCACGCGTTCGTGGTGGGTGCTGAGGCCACGGGTTCGGAACGGTCCATTTCGGTAGGCGGTGTGGAGACCGTTCCAGCATCGGCGTTCGATGGTGTTGATTACGTGGCGCTGGGGCATCTGCATTCTCCGCAGACCTTGCGCGAGAACGTCCGCTATTCAGGTTCGCCGCTTCCGTATTCGTTTGGCGAGCGGTCCCACCGCAAGGCAGTGCTGATTGTTGACCTTGACGCCAACGGGTTGGCGGCAGTGCAGCGCGTCGACCTTCCAGAAGTTCGGGGCCTGAGCCAAATTGAAGGCACCCTGGACGAGCTGTTGACGTCAGAGCAGTTCGCTGACGCTCAAGAGCACTACGTATCCGCGATTCTTACGGACCTCAAGCGTCCAGTGGACGCCATGCGGGCGCTTCAGGTGCGTTTCCCGCACGCCGTGCATCTGGAATGGCGGCGTCCGCAAGCGGGCGCGGTGCTGCAGTACCGCGAGAAGGTACGTGGACGCAGCGATATCGAGATCATGCAGTCCTTCCTCACCGATGTTCACGGTGAGCCCACATCCGCGGAACTGGAGTGGATGCAGCAGGCTCTGGAATCAACTGGCCGCGGCACGGAAGCCAGCGCTCAAACCAGTCGCTCGTCCGCCGGATCCGAGGAGATGACGGCATGAGGCTTCATCAGCTGGAGATCACGTCCTTCGGTCCCTTCTCAGAGACCGTGTGTGTCGACTTCGACAAGTTGGGGGCAGACGGGCTGTTCCTGCTGCACGGTCAAACGGGGGCGGGTAAAACCACGGTGCTCGATGCCGTTGCCTTCGCGCTGTACGGCACGGTTCCCGGTGCACGAAAGGACGGTAAGCGTCTTCTTTCCGATCACGCTCCCCAAGGTGCCACGCCCACAGTGTCTTTGGAGGCGACAGTTGGTGGTCGACGGATACGCGTGATTCGTAGCCCCGAGTTTGAACGCGCCAAAAAGCGTGGTGACGGCACCGTAAAGCAGCAGGCGAAAGCGACGCTCGAGTGGCTTGACGGGTCTGGAGAAAACCTCTCGCGTATTCCCGATATCGCTGCGGAAATCAGTCGTCTCGTCGGTATGACCGCGGATCAGTTCTTTCAGGTTGTTCTCCTGCCGCAGGGTGAGTTCGCGAGGTTTCTGCGCGCGGACAGCGACGAGCGAGGTGTGCTGTTAGAGCGACTGTTTGACACCTTCCGATTCGGTTCGGTCGAGGAGTGGTTTAAGAATCAGCGCAAGCTCAGCGAGCAAGCCCTCTCCGAGCAGCGGCGGGGTATTGATGACGTGACCTCACGCATCATGGCAACCGCCGGGATCGAGGCAGGTGCCGATGCAGATCCCTTGACGTGGGCACAGAAGTTGCTTGACGAAGCCGTACTGGCCCGCGATGAGTCCGCAGCAGCCAAGACGGAGGCCAGTGCACAGCTCAAGGCCGCCAACGATGCGCTGACGCAGGGCCGTACGGTGCGTGATCGGCACGTGCGCAAACACCGTGCTCTCGATGAGTTGAACAAACTCAAGCAGGGCAATGCCGAGCGCGAACGGTACGCCCAGGAAGCTGCGGCAGCGCGGCGCGCTGCCCCGGTTGCCAGTGCCGAAGCGGATGCGAAGCGCCAGCGAGCGCAGGCACAAGCTGACCGTCAGCGAGTTGACGACATCACGGCTCGGCTGCACCAGATCCCAGGTGCCGAGAAGGTGGCAAGCGAGTTGACGTGGCCACCGACCGGGCAGTCCCGCAACACCATTCGCGACGCAATCCGGCAGTGGCAGAACGACATTGTTCGACTCGATGATGCTGTTCAACAGTCTCGTGAAGCTGACGCACTTGAGTCAGAAAGCGCTCAGGCTCAGGCCAGCATCGAACAGATAGATAGTGAGCTAGCCCAGGTTTCCCGTGAGCTTGCTGAACTACCTGAGAACGTTGAGCATCTACGCAGCGCCGTCATTGCCGCGGAGAAGGCAGCAGAGATCGTGTCGGTACGCGAGCGTGAACGCCGCGAAGCCGCAGAGGTCGTAGCGGCCGTTGATCAACTGACGCAACTGGCTGCCGCAGCATCGAAAGCTGCCGCGGCAGAACAGGCCTGCCGCACCAGCTGGAATAGCGCGCGCGAGCAGTGGCTGACGTTGCGTGAGCAGCGCATCAATGGAATGGCCGCCGAGCTGGCCGCGGGCCTCGAAGACGGCCAGCCCTGTGCTGTGTGCGGGTCATGCGAGCACCCCCAACCTGCGTCGGCCACCGGCGTCGTCGTCAGCGAAGACGACGAGCAGGCAGCGCAGCGTGCCGAGCAACGGACACACGAAAAGTTCAATGCCGCAGCTAGCGCAGCGAAGGATGCCAATGCAGCGGTTGAGCGGGTGCAAGAACGCGTGGGCACACGCGATGCAGACAGTGCACACACCGAACTGGCCGCGGCCTCTGCCGCCTACAACGCGGCTACGGCCGCTGCTGACGAACTATCATCTCGGCAGGCTGCATTGAACGCTGCTGTCGAACGCTCGCAGACTCTTGCAGCGCGCAAGGAACACCTCGGCCTTACCCGCGCCGAGGTGTCCGGTCAGATCGAGTCACGGCGCGCGCGCATCCAGGAAATCCGCGCCAAGCTCGCGCAGGTTGCAGGCACAGACAGCTCGGTCACGGCTCGGCGTGCTCGGCTGGACCAACTGGAGAAGCTGGCATCAACGCTCGTCGATGCGCGTGATGACGCGCTTCGTAGCGAAACAGCCGCAGCAGAAGCTGATTCGCGGGTGCGAGAGACGGCTGCTGAAGCGGGGTTTGCCGACGTCGCTGACGCACTCGCTGCGGTACGTACCGATCAGCAGCTCGCAGAGATCGATGGAATCCTTAGTGCTGCCAGGGATCGAGAGGTGTCTGCGCAAGCGGTGTTGGAAGAGCCGGAGATCGCGGCGCTGGCTGATGACATTGCAGTCGACGTCGACGATTTGGCGCAGCGCGCTCAGCAGGCAGCTGATGCTGAAGCCGACGCCATCGCAGCCGCTGCTGAAACTGAGCGGACGCTGTCTGGCCTTGAACGGTACGGAAGCCAACTGCGTGACGCCATGGAGAAGATCGGCCCGGTGCAGGCACGACATGACCAATTGGCGGCGCTTGCTGATGTGGTGGCAGGCCGCGGAGCCAACATCCGCAAGATGTCGCTCAGTGCGTACGTCTTGGCCGCGCGGTTAGAAGAAGTGGCGGCGTCCGCATCGGTCCGACTGCGTCGCATGTCCGGGGGACGTTACGAATTCGTCCATTCAGATTCCGCAGGCTCTCACGGCAAGCGAGGTGGTCTTGGCCTCGATATCCGGGACGATTTCACCGGAGCTGTCCGATCCGCGAAAACTCTCTCAGGTGGTGAGTCGTTCCTGGCGTCACTGTCACTCGCGTTGGGGCTCGCCGACGTCGTTGCTGCCGAGTCCGGGGGAGTGGTGCTCGACACGATGTTCATTGACGAAGGGTTCGGAACGCTCGACGCGGACACCCTCGATGCGGTGATGGGGGTGCTGGACGAACTCCGTGACGGTGGACGCGTCGTGGGCATCGTCAGTCACGTCGACGAGATGCGTCAGCGCATCCCATCGCGGCTCCACGTCATCCGGGGACGCACTGGATCACATCTGGAAACAATCGCCAGTTAAACGTGGTGGCTCGGCGATGAGATCGCCGAGCCGCCACGTTTTACTTGTCGTCTGACGATGTCGTGTCTGACCCGTCCGATGACGAATCCTCTGATGAGGAGTCTTTGGAGTACGCGTCGGAGACAGCTACTTCCAACTCGTCCATGTCGCTCATTTTTGGTTCAGAGTCGCCGACCCGTTCATCGATTTGCTCACCGACATAGCGGATGAGCACCGCTGCGACAGCGGCGACAGGCACGGCGAGGAACGCACCCACAATGCCAAATACCGAACCACCCGCGGTGACGGCGAGAAGCACCACGACGGCGTGGAGCTTCATCGTCTTGCTTTGCAGCACGGGCTGGAGCACGTTGCCCTCGATCTGCTGGACCGCGATGATCAGGGCAAGCACGATGAGGGCCGTGGTGAATCCGTTGGCGACCAGTGCAACGAGGACAGCCAACGCGCCAGCCACAAACGCACCGACAATCGGAATGAACCCGCCGATGAACGTCAGGATCGCCAGCACCGGCGCGAGGGGCACCCCGAGGATCAACAAGCCAACGCCGATAAAGAATGCGTCAATAAAACTGACTATCGCTTGGGTGCGAATGAACCCGCCGAGGGTGTCCCACATGCGGACGAGAACTGCTTCAACGTGACGGCCACCGCGACTGCCGCACACGACGTGAACCCAGGGGACGAAGCGAGGGCCGTCCTTGATGAAGAAGAACGTGAGGACGAGCACCAGAGCCAACGTGATCAGAAGCGAGCCGACGGTGGTGACGCCGGTGAACACACCGGAGGCGATCATCGATCCGCTTTCTTGGACCTTGTTGACCACCACGTGCACGACCTCGTCGAGCTGTTCATCACGCAGGTTAATTGGCGGGCCCTTCACCCAGTCTTGGACCTGCTGGATGCCTTGGGTCGCTTGGTTTGCCAGATCTGGGGCTTGGCTGACGACCGACGGGACGATGCCAGCGATGATGCCTGCACCAACGCCGAAGGCGAGTATCAGCGAGAGGGCAGCAGCTGCGGCTGGAGGGACGCCACGTTTGGTCATCGCTCGTGTCGGTGGCCAGAGAACGGTGGCGACAACGATGGCGAGGAGGACCGGGAGGATGATGACCCACAGTTCTTCAATGATCCATCCGAGCACCCAGGCGCCTGCGGCGATGGACACCACGATGAGTGACCATTTCGCGAGCCACATGCCGCCTTTGCCGATGAGTTGACCGCGATCTGGCTTCGCTGACTGTGCAGTGTGTTCTTGGGCCACGCGTTGTTCCCTCCGTCTGCCGGTGCAGTCACTCTCGGCGTGACCGATCGTACTGACTGAACGGGCGTGCGGCGTGTAGGGCTTCGGAAGTGTTCGCAGTTGGTGTGGGTTTTGTCGAGTTCGGTAATCATGCGGTTATCGGCTAGATTCTTCCCGTCTCATTACACCTTCGAGGGGATTCCACCATCACCGATCCGTCGCAGCATCAGCAGGCGTATGGGGGGCAGCAGTTTTCGCAGTACACCGATCAGTCGACAGCGACTGCTCAATATCCCGCGGCCGCGCAGTATGGCGCCTACGGTGCACAGGCCGCACCTGGGCAAATCGTTTCGTCCACTGGTGTCCCGCTGCCGCCGCGCAACGCGGGGTGGGCCGTGGCTACGATCATCTTCTTTTGGCCGATCGCGTTCGCCGCATGGAATCACGTGCACGACGTGTACCCGAAGTGGGCTGCCGGCGATTACCAGGGCGCACAGTATGCGTCTGACCGGGCGAAGAGCCTCGGCAAGATCGCGATGTGGATCTTCATCATCGGCTGGGGCCTTCTTTTTGTGCTGTGGATCTTCATCATCATCGCGGCGGTTTCGGCTGCAGGTTCGGCATCTTCGAGTAGCTGGTAACCCACCGCATGTTCCGGTAAGGCTCGCGGACGACGTAGAATCCATCGATCGTGAGCCTTACCCTTGGAATCGTCGGTCTTCCCAACGTCGGCAAGTCGACGCTTTTTAACGCGTTGACGAAGAACGACGTCCTTGCTGCGAACTATCCGTTCGCCACGATTGAGCCGAATGTTGGCGTCGTCGAGTTGCCGGACCCGCGGTTGGGGCAGCTCGCCAAGGTGTTTGGGTCTGAGCGTCTGGTCCCTGCCACCGTGTCGTTCGTCGACATTGCAGGCATTGTGAAGGGCGCGTCTGAGGGCGCGGGCCTGGGCAATAAGTTCCTTGCGAACATCCGTGAGGCGGACGCGATCTGCCAGGTCGTTCGTGTGTTTGCCGACGACGATGTCATCCATGTTGATGGCAAGGTTGATCCGCTCGCTGATATCGAGATCATCGAGACCGAGTTGATTCTCGCTGACATGCAGACGCTGGAGAAGGCTGTGCCGCGTCTGGAGAAGGAAGCGAAGAAGAACAAGGAGCTCAAACCCCAGCACGATGAGGCGTTGAAGGCTCAGGCCGTGCTGGAAGAGGGCAAGACTCTGTTTTCGGCGAAGGACAAGCTGGATTTCTCGCTGCTTCGTGAACTGAACATGATGACGACGAAGCCGTTCCTCTACGTGTTCAATGCGGATGAGTCGGTGCTTACCGATGATGCGAAGAAGGCGGAGTTGCGTGAGGCTGTTGCGCCCGCTGACGCCGTGTTCTTGGACGCGAAGGTTGAAGCCGAGCTGTTGGAGCTGGACGACGAGTCGGCGCTTGAGTTGTTGGAGTCGATTGGCCAGTCCGAGCCGGGTCTGCATGCGTTGGCGCGTACTGGTTTCCATACGCTTGGTTTGCAGACGTATTTGACGGCGGGCCCGAAGGAAGCGCGGGCTTGGACGATCCGTAAGGGCGATACGGCCCCTCAGGCTGCTGGCGTGATTCACACGGATTTTGAGCGCGGCTTCATTAAGGCCGAGATCGTCTCGTTTGAGGATCTGATTGAGGCCGGTTCCATGGCCGCAGCTAAGGCGGCAGGCAAGGTCCGCATGGAAGGCAAGGACTACACCATGGCCGACGGCGATGTCGTGGAGTTCCGGTTTAACGTGTAGTTGCGTTCTCGCCTTCGCTGTCACAGGGTTTTTCGTGCTCTCACAGGGTTCCTGCCCTGGCTGCCAGCCTAGTTGTGAGACACATCCACGCTGACAGCCAGAGCGGGGAAACAGGCACACACATGACAGTGATGACAACCCCGATAGGAACCACACCCTCGGGTC
>JAAYXN010000058.1 GCA_012515885.1 Rhodococcus sp. (in: high G+C Gram-positive bacteria) | reverse complement strand
GCCGACGCACCGTCGTCGAAGGGCGCGGTGTGGGTGCTGTCCGGTTTCGGGTCCCAGCACCGCAAGATGGCCAAGCAGCTTTACCAAGAGAACGCGGTCTTCGCCGCGGAGGTCGACAAGGTCGATGCCCTCATTCTCGATGAGGCGGGCTACTCGATGGTCGAGAAGTTCCTCGACGACAGCCTCGACTACGACGTCGAAACCGCTCAGGTCGGCATCTTCACCATCCAGGTCGGTCTGGCTGCGCTGCTGCGTCACCACGGCGCCAACCCTGAAGCAGTGGTGGGCCACTCGATGGGTGAAGCTGCCGCAGCCTACATTTCCGGCGGCTTGAACCTCGAAGACGCTGTGCGTGTGATCTGCTCGCGTTCACGTCTGATGGGCGAGGGAGAATCGGCTCTCGTTGGCGACGACATCCGTCTCATGGCGTTGGTCGAGTACAGCGCCGACGAGGTTGCCGCGCTGCTGCCGACGTACCCGAAGCTGGAAGTGTGCGTCTACGCAGCGCCGACCCACACCGTGATTGGTGGCCCGCAGGCCGACGTCGAAGCGATCGTCGCGCATGCAGAAAGCCAAGAGAAGATGGCGCGCGTCCTCAACACGAAGGGCGCGAGCCACACCTCGCAGGTCGATCCGATTCTCGGTGAATTTGCTGCTGAACTGGCGGGTATCGAGCCGAGCGCACTGAAGTTGGGTGTGTACTCGTCGGTCGATCAGGACACCTTCTACCGCGCTGGTCATGCTCCGATCCACAATGAGGACTACTGGGTCAAGGGCATGAGGTACAGCGTGTACTTCGACAACGCGGTCCGCCTGGCTGTCGGTAGCGGACACACCACGTTCGTCGAACTCTCACCGAACCCGGTGGCGTTGATGTCGGTGGCGGCCAGTGCTTTCCACTGCGGCCTGCACGACATGCAGCTCATTCAGACCCTCAAGCGCAAGGAAGACGAGCCTCTCGGAATCCTGACCGCACTCGCTCAGCTGTACGTCCACGGGCACGCCGTGGACCTGGCGTCGCTGCTTCCCGCGGGTGCTGGCTATGCAGACCTGCCGCGGACGGCGTTCCAGCGCAAGCGTTTCTGGCTCGATCACCGGATTTCCAGCGCCGGCAACGCCCGCATCCCCGGTGCTCACGTGTCGCTGCCGGACGGCCGCCACGTGTGGGAGGTCCAGGCGAGCGCCGTCACCGATATTGATGCGTTGGTGACAGCTGCTGCGGCACAGGTACTTTCCGATGTCGCATTGACGGCTTCGGTGCCGCACGCGACACTGCCGACTAGTGGCACGCTCACGACCACGCTGTCCCCGCATCTTGGTGGTGCATCCATCCAGGTGCATGCCAAGGACACCGCTGGCTTTAGCCTGCTCGCTGACGCTGTGGTCACTTCCGGCGAACCTCTGCCGGAGCCGGTGATCGCCGTTCCTGCCGTCGCTGAACACGTCGAAGAACTGCCCGAGGTTGTCGAAGACATCGGCGACAAGTGGGATCCGGAAGGATCGCAGACCCTCGAAGATCGTCTGACGATCATCGTCGCTGAAGCGATGGGTTATGCACCCGAGGACCTTCCAGGTGAGATCCCGCTGATGGAACTGGGCTTGGACTCGCTGATGGCGGTGCGTATCAAGAACCGCGTCGAGTACGAGTTCGACATCCCTCAGCTGCAGTTGCAGGCTGTGCGCGACGCGAGCCTGCACGAAGTGGCCAAGTACCTCCAGTACGCGGTGGACAACCGTGAAGAGGTCGAGAAGATGGCGCAGGAACAGGCGGCCGCGAAGGCTGCTGAAGCTGCGGCAGAAGAAGCCGCTGAGAAGGCGGGCACCACCGAAAGCACTGCTGTGGCTGTCGCTGAGGAGCCCGTGCCCGGCCCCGCTGCCGCACCGGACACCAGCGTCGGCGCCGATAGCGCCCTGGCCAGCCAGGAAGCAATGGCATCCGCTGCCGGTTCCGATGTTCCCCCGCGTGACGCCGCTGAGCGTCTGACGTTCGCGACGTGGGCCGTTGTCACCGGTGAATCCGCGAAGGGCATCTTCAACACCCTGCCGATCCTCACCGACGACAAGGCAGAAGCACTGGCCAAGCGGCTTTCCGAGCGTTCCGGCGGCGAGATCGATCTCGATGACGTCCTCGACGCCACCACCATCGAGGAACTGGCGAACACCGTCCGCGAGCACCTCGAAGACGCAGGCAAGATCGACGGCCTCGTCCGCACACTGCGGGCTCGGCCTGAAGATTCCACTACCACACCGGTATTCGTGTTCCATCCTGCCGGTGGCTCCACGGTGGCGTACGAACCGCTGCTCAAGCGTCTGCCTGAGACCACACCGATGTACGGTTTCGAGCGCACCGACGGCTCCATCGAGGACCGTGCTGACGCGTACGTCCCGCTGATCGAAGAAATCCAAGGTGACGGCCCGTACGTGCTGTACGGCTGGTCCCTCGGCGGCGCGCTCGCCTACGCGGTCGGCAACAAGCTGCGTGAACGCGGCAAGGATGTGCGCTACATCGGTCTGCTCGACACCGTCATGCCCGGTGAAAAGGTGGAAGACACGCCCGAAGAGATCCGTAAGCGTTGGGAGCGGTACGCGGCGTTCGCGAAGAAGACCTACAACGTCGACTACCCGTTGCCGTACGACAAACTTGTTGCTGCACAGAGCGATGACGAGCAGATCAAGAT
>JAAYXN010000057.1 GCA_012515885.1 Rhodococcus sp. (in: high G+C Gram-positive bacteria) | reverse complement strand
GTTCGTCACCTACTGGTCGTTCCGCGCGATGATCGGCCTGGGTGTCGGCTCGTTCGCGCTGGCGCTCGCGGGCCTGTGGGTCACCCGTCGCGGCCGAGTCCCCGACCAGAAATGGTTCTCGGTGCTCTCGCTCGTGGCGATTCCAACGCCCTTCCTCGCCAACAGCGCTGGATGGATCTTCACCGAAATGGGACGCCAACCGTGGGTTGTGCATCCCGCCCCGAACGGGGTCGACATGATCCGGCTCACCGTCGACCAAGGCGTCTCCCACAACGCGGCATGGACAGTATGGCTATCGCTAATCACACTCACCGCGATCTACGGCGCACTGTTCGTGGTGTGGTTCGGTCTGATCCGACGCTACGCGAAAGCAGGCCCGTCGGACTACGACCGCAAACCACCAGATGATGACACCGACACCGGAGACTCCGACGACGACTCCGGTGAACCCAAGAAACTCTCGTTCGCGTACTAGGAAGGCACGGCAATGGGATTGCAGGAAGTGTGGTTCATCCTCATCGCGGTGCTCTTCACGGGATACTTCGTTCTTGAGGGCTTCGACTTTGGTGTCGGAATGCTCATGCCCGTGATCGGACGGCGCAAAGACCCGGACTGCGACAAACGTCGTCGCACCGTACTCAACACGATCGGCCCGGTATGGGACGGCAACGAAGTGTGGCTGATTACGGCGGGCGGCGCGCTATTCGCCGCGTTCCCCGAGTGGTATGCGACGCTGTTTTCCGGCTTCTATATCCCGCTGCTACTCATCCTTGTCGGTTTGATTCTGCGGGTATGTGCAATCGAGTGGCGCGGAAAGGTCGACGACGACACCTGGCGTCGCCGCGCTGACTGGGGCATCATTTTCGGCTCCTGGGTGCCAGCGGTGCTGTGGGGTGTGGCATTCGCGAACATCGTTCGGGGCGTAGCCATTAACGAAGACAAGCAGGTCACCTCGACGTTCTTCGATTTGCTTAACCCGTACGCGCTTCTCGGTGGCGTCACCTTCGCACTGGTTTTCGCCCTGCACGGCGCGGTGTTCCTGGCACTCAAGACCGCTGGGGACGTCCGCGCAGACTCGGTGAAACTGGCGCGCCGACTGGCCATTCCCGCGATCGTCGTTGCCGGCAGCTTCGTCCTGTGGACCCAGCTTGCATACGGCACCGGATGGACCTGGGTGATGGTGGTGACCGCTGCCGCAGCGCTGGTTGGCGCTGCAATCTTTACTCAGCTTGATCGTGAAGGCTGGGCGTTCACCCTGACCTTCCTCGCGATTGTCGCTACGAGCGTCTTGCTGTTCGGTTCACTGTTCCCCGATGTCATGCCGTCCACACTTGATCCGGCATGGAGCCTGACGATCGAGAATGCGTCATCAAGCCCCTACACATTGAAGGTGATGACGTGGGCGGCGGTCTTTATGACACCGATTGTCCTGCTCTACCAGGGGTGGACTTATTGGGTGTTCCGCCAGCGGATTTCTGCCGATCAGATTCCGCCGTCGATTGGTTTGCCTGCGGCGAAGTGGTAGCGGTAGATGAGTCGCACCGATACTGAGATGGGTCAAACACCCTCTGTGCAGGAGCGTCGACGCGGCCCGATTGACCCACGACTCTGGAAGCACTCGGCGTCAGCACGCCGCTACCTGGTGCTTACTGTCGTCGTAGCGACGATCGATGTCGCGATGGTCATCGTCGCGGCACTGATGATCGGCCGCGTACTGGCGGGAATCATCACCGAAGGCGCTGTAGACCCACAGCACTGGCGGACCGAGTTGACGATCCTCGCCGGTGCGGTCGCGCTGCGAGTGCTGCTGTCGTGGACGCAAACGCGTTTCGCTGATCGCGCCGCGGACCGCGTCATCGCGGAACTGCGTGAGCAGGTTTTGGACGCTGCCACCAACCTGCCTACCCGCGTTCTTGATCCTCGTCGTGATGAGATCGCGACGGTGCTCACCCGCGGGATCGATGGGCTGCGACCGTATCTGACCGGCTACCTCCCTGCGCTCGTGTTGGTGTGCACGCTGACGCCAGCGACATGGATCGTCATTGCCTATCAGGACATGACGTCGGCGTTGATTATCGCGGTGACGTTGCCGATCATCCCGGTGTTTATGGTGCTGATCGGTTTGCTGACCAAGGGCAAGTCTCAGCGCACGCTCGCTGCCATGACTGCGCTATCGG
>JAAYXN010000056.1 GCA_012515885.1 Rhodococcus sp. (in: high G+C Gram-positive bacteria) | reverse complement strand
GGATCGGTCGCGATCACCGGGTTGAGCGAGGCATCGAAGCACTGCTGCAGGGCGGTCGCGACGCTCTGGGCGCCGATCGCGTCCTTCACCTTGATGTCGAACCAGTCCACCGACAGCCTCAAGCGCGAGAACACGCCGCCGTTGAAGGGTGACTGGACCACGACACCCGCCGTCCAGGTGTCCGCCTTTTCCGGTACCAGGTTCGGGTTGCCGACCAAGGTCGGGAACGCGAAGCCAAAAGTGCCGGGATCCTGGACCCCGCCGTAGTATTGCGAGTCGGCCGCGGCATTACCCGACTGCTGCATCAGGATGCGGCAGACGGCCTGCACGTTGGCGCCGTTGGCGTTGGCCGGGTTGGCCGACCACGACATCGGATTGGCCAGCGAGCAGGGATCGCCCGCCAGGTTCACGCCGAAGGTCTGCTGTGCCGAAAGGAACAGCTCGCCGATGTTCGGCGCGCGCTCCGCCCGGTTGTAGCCGCCGCGGAACCGCAGCCAGTCGTTCACCGACCAGTCGCCAAGCACCTTGTAGGTGTAGCTGGTGCCGGTGGTGCTGTAGTCCGAGACGCGGCCGCCGACTTCCAGGTTGAGCTCCTGGATGAACGGAATGTCCGCGAGGACCGGGATCAGCAGCTCGCCGTAAACTTCCTTCACGTCGATGAAGCCGAAGGCATCGCCGCTCGGATAGATGCCGAGCGCCTGATCGAGGAACGAACGACCCTGCGTGGTCAGCGTATCGTTGAGGAACTCGTAGTCCATCTCGCGATAGCTGGCGCCGACGGCCGCACGCAGCGTGCCGGCGGGCAGCTCGAACAGGCTGCGCTGAAGGTTGGTCTCGACGATCGTCTGGCGGAACTTCGAGCGGTTCTTCAGGTCCGCGCGCATGGCTTCCATGCAGTCTTCGCTGAAGCCGCCCGTCGGTGGGTTGAAGAAGTTGACGCCGCTGGTGCAGGTGCCGGTCGATGCGCCGAACCCGCCCGAAGCCGCGTTACCCTGCTGGCTGAAGCCCCGGCCGAAGTTCGGCGAGGTCAGCACGGCGCGAGTCCGCATCAGCGAGTAGATGCCGGTCTGCCGCGCAAAGGTATGCGATTCGCCGTGGTTGACGAAGGCTTCCCAGGTCCAGTCGGTGCCCGGGATCGACCCTTCGAAGCCGGTCGTGATGTTGTAGGTCATCACGTCGGTGAAGGTTTCACGCGGATCCGGCATCAGCGTGGTCAGCTCGAAGGGATCATTAGCACCCGAGACAATCGGCTGGGTCGGATTGGGGTTAGCAGCCGTGGGTGCGATGTATTCGGCATCACCCGGACGTGCGCTCCGTTGGCGGGAAAGCAGCAACTGCTGCAATTCCGAGGAGACGGGAAATACTGCCGAAGTCGCGCAACCGCCGGTCGTCGGGCAGTTCAGACCGTAACGGCCGCCGGCCAGGTAGTCGGCGTTCGTGGTGCCGTCAGGGTTGAGCGAAGGTGCAATCCCCCGTGCCGCGTCGCCCATGTAGATCTGGTTGCCGTATGGGATGCTGACGTCCCAGCCGGTGGTAATCGGGCCCGGCTCGTTACGCGTGTAGGTGCTGACATGGCTGAACAGCGCCTGCCCGAACACCCCGAGCCAGTCGTTGATCTCATAGTTACCGCGCGCGAACGCGTTATACCGGGTAAGCGGCAGGATCAGGTAGAGATCTTCGTTGTTCTGGGCGATCGTGCCGGCAGCCGTTTGCTTGTACCCATTCCGGCCGAGGCCTTGGAACCGATAGGCACCACCGCGCTGGGCGAAATCTGTGCCTGTGAAGACCGAGCCGTCTGGGTTGGTGAAGACGGCGAAGCCCTGCGGTCCGCCCGGAAAAGGGCTCAGAACACTCGGCGTCAAGTTCACCAGAAGCGGATCGGGAAGTCCCAAAATTGGCGCAAGGTCGAAGGGCGAACATGCACCGTTGCTGATCGGGTTCGCAACATTGGGAGGAGAACCACAAGTGCCGGTCACCGGATCGAAGGGCGTGTCGGCCGGATTGGCCTGATTGAAGATGTTGAAAAAAAGGCTCGAGTCGACCGGGTTGCCGCTGGCGAGTTGCACGCCGGG
>JAAYXN010000055.1 GCA_012515885.1 Rhodococcus sp. (in: high G+C Gram-positive bacteria) | reverse complement strand
CTCTTCAATGCGGTTGCCGACGCTCAGATCGATGTTGCGCCAATACTCGAACGCCCGCTCCAATACCGGCTCGGTGACCCCGCCCAGCAGCGCGCCGACGACGTTGCTGACCAGACGATCGCGTTCCTCGTCGTTGTACACCTCACGCACCAAAGTGCCGGGCTGCGACCAATCGTCGTCGTCTTTACGCAGGGTGTACGCGGCACGCACCATCTCGCCGTCCGCTGCCCACACCGCCATCGCGCCAGTCTGCGACGGATCGGCTGCAGGCCCACCTTTCGAGTTCGGCGCATACACCGGATCACCCGGGTTGTAGTGACGCATCGCGCCGTCCTTCGAATACGAATGGACCGGCACCTTCGGTGCGTTTACCGGGATTTCCCGATAGCTCGCGCCGATGCGGGCACGGTGCGCGTCCGCATAGGAAAAGACGCGACCAAGCAGCATCTTGTCGGGGCTCGGCCCAGTGCCCGGAACGAAGTTGTTGGGCTCGAACGCTGCTTCCTCAATTTCGCACCAGTAGTCGGTGGGGTTGCGGTCAAGGGTCAATTTGCCGACTGGGATCAGCGGATAATCGCCATGCGGCCACACCTTCGTGAGATCAAAGGGGTTGTACCGATACGTTTTCGCTTCTTCGAACGGCATGATCTGCATGTGCAGCGTCCACGACGGATGGTTGCCGCCCTCGATCGCTTCCCACAGATCCCGTGCGTGATAGTCGCCGTCGACCCCAGCGAGCCGGTCCGCTTCGTCCTGCGTCAAGCACTCCACGCCCTGATCGGTCTTGAAGTGGTATTTGACCCAGAACCGTTCCCCGGACGCATTGACCCACATGTAGGTGTGGCTGGAGTAGCCGTTCATGTGCCGCCAGCTCTTCGGGATGCCGCGGTCACCAAGCAACCACGCCACCTGATGCGCCGACTCGGGTGAGAGCGTCCAAAAGTCCCACTGCATGTCGTTGTCGCGCATGTTGTTGTCCGCGCGACGCTTCTGCGAGCGAATGAAATGCTGGAACTTGAGTGGATCGCGCAGGAAGAACACCGGAGTGTTGTTGCCAACGAGGTCGTAGTTGCCCTGTTCGGTGTAGAACTTGATGGCAAACCCGCGCGGATCACGCCACGTGTCTGGGCTGCCTCGCTCCCCCGCCACCGTCGAAAACCTCAACACCAGCTCGGTTTTCTTGCCGGGCTGGAACAAGTCCGCCTTCGTGTACTGACTGACATCTTCGGTGACTTCGAAGTGTCCAAAAGCGCCGCTGCCCTTCGCGTGTGGTTGACGCTCGGGGATGCGTTCGCGGTTGAATTGCGCCATCTGCTCGATCAGGTAGTGATCGTGCAGCAAGATCGGCCCGTCGGGGCCAATAGTCAGTGAATGCTCGTCACTAACGACGGGAATACCCGCGTCGTCAGTGGTGAACGGGCGATCATTTCCTGCATGTGCGGCCATCGGGCGGCTCCTTGGGCAGGTGGACAGGATTTCTTATCGCGTACCCGCTCACCACGTGCCCAAACCGAACCGGGCTAGTTGAAACCAGACCTATACCTGACGCGCCGCGGTCTTCATGCTCGCGAACCACAAATAGCCCAGCGCGGGCAGCAGCGCACCAATCGCGAGCAGCAACGTACGCGACGTGGCCAGCAGCAACACGTCCCCGCCGGGGCCGCCGATCATGCACAGCACATAGCCGACACCCCACCCCGCCAACGGAATGAAGCCGGACGAAACCTTGCCGCCCACGGATCGGGCAGCGATCACCAAAATCACGTTGACCACTGCCGCAGCAAGAATGCTGATGGGGAACGGAACAGCGCCGATCCAGGTGGGAAGAAACAGCACAGACAGCACCGCGCACAGGAGTCCGTTGACGGCGAGCAGCGTCAACGTCAGACCTACCGGCGGGTCATCCAAGGCTGAAGCCTGCTTCGTCATGCGTCCATGATGACGCACAAACGCTGGCTATGGGACGGGCGGGTAGCCAAGCATCGTTGCGATACTGCTCGCGAAATCCACGAAGTTGTACAGCGAGATGTAGTACAGCTCATGCTGGTATTCGAAGTATGGCTTCTGTGAATCGACGAACCCCACGATCAGGTTCTGAATGTCGTAGTTGTACATCACCCCTCCTCGTCCCCGACAATTCAGGCATCACCATGATGGTGACGTGCATCATAGTTTAACCATCAACGTGTCGTACACCACCGGATACATGCCCTGAGGGCATCACGATGGTGCGTCAATCAGGGACGACGGTTCGGTGAGGAAGGGTTTGGGCGGAAGGGTTCAGCGCGGAAGAGTTCAGCGAGAAAGATCGATACCTGCGAGAAGGTCCGTCTCGCGCTCCCCCGTTACTGAGCCGTCCCGGTACAGCGAACCTCCGGAAAGTACGTAGCTTTCTGTAGAGAGCAGCGGCTGAATCACGTTATTCGACAGCGCAAACTCGTTGCCACTAGGCCCGACCGTAATCTGGGTGGCGTGCGCAGCAAGTGCCGCACGCTTGCGGTCGACGACGCCGCTGACATCGATCTCGGCCGTCACGAACGAATCGTCGACGCTGGCAAGTTCACCCGGTTCCGGTAGACGCCATCCTGCCGGAATCCGGTCGGCCAGTGCCTCACGCGCCTGACTGATCCCGTCGGCGATGGCGCTCGCTGCTGACACTGTCCAATACAGTTTCGGCACTTCCCACACCGCGCTCGCCGCCGCAACCGCTTCATGAGTCAGCCGATGGGCAGCCATGTGGTCGGGATGCCCGTACCCACCGTCCGGGTTATAGGTGACAACCACGTGCGGGCGAAGTTCTTCAATCACCGCGGCAAGCGCGGCGACAGCCTCAGCGTTATTTGCATTGA
Source organism: Rhodococcus sp. (in: high G+C Gram-positive bacteria) (assembly GCA_012515885.1). GTDB lineage: Bacteria > Actinomycetota > Actinomycetes > Mycobacteriales > Mycobacteriaceae > Rhodococcus_F. Next base: position 8,529 of record JAAYXN010000055.1, on the reverse strand, counting down.
TGAAGGCACGCGGATTCTCCGCGGACGGAGTGCCCACCATGCCCGAATCGCGGTAGCGCCCCGCGCCGCCAAGAAACTGGGGGCCGCGCACAGCGCCCAGCGCTGCCAATGCCGCGGTGAGCTCACCGATCCGGTAGCCACCCAACTGGTCAGCCTGCCCAGCAACAAGACCAGCCCACCGGTCTCCGATGACCTCGCCCTCTTCACCGAGAGTGCACGTCACGACAGCGACGTCGGCGCCCTGCAACGCGTACCGCGCGATCGTTCCGCCCGTCGTGATCGATTCATCGTCGGGGTGAGCGTGAACAAACAGCAGCCGCGCGCTCACCGCGCCACCCTCCGCCACTCGGCGGCGTCACCGAAAATTCCGGACGGCAACACGCCACCCAGAACCACACCCTCAACACCTGGACCTGCCGCAACCAGCGTCGAATCCTGCATCACGGGCAGCACCACCTGCAGATCCCACAGTCGCCGATCCACATCATGCAGCGACGCTGTGACGTCCCCTTCGCCGCGCAGTGCCTCATCGATGGGCGGCTGCAAGCCCGGATCACACAACCCCGACAGGTTCGACGGTGACGCTAGTTCCGCCTGAATCTTTTCTGCTTCAGTTTCAGCGTCCCCGGAAAGTTCTTCATCCACGGACTGAGGTGCTGGCGGACAGCCAAATCGGGATGCTGCCACCGTTGCTGGGTCGCCGCCTGCACGCGCCCACGACACCACCGCACCCACATGGCCCGAGGTGATTTCGTCACCGAAAAGCTCTTCGGCGTCGAAGGCTTCGACCCGGGCGTCGATACCGAAACCGCGCAGTTGATCGGCCGCTGTTGCTGCGACTGCCTGCGCAGTGGGATCGCCATCGGGCACACCGATCACCAGCGACAGCACCTCGCTTCCGCGCATATAGAACGCCGGTTCCTCCGCCGCGCCCTCATGCTCGCTGCTGTCGGGAACAGCACGTTCGTATCCCGCTTCAGCAAGTAGCAGGGAGATCTGTTCGGCATCCATGCGTGCGGGAGCCGACTCCACATAGCCCGGGTCCGATGGTGAAAACACCAGTGACCGCGCCGGAACGACCGCCGTCTCGCTGCCCGAACCCACCATCGCCAACAAGCCGGGATCAAGCACATTCAACAACGCGCGACGAACCCGAACATCAGCCAACTGCGGAACCCGACCATTGAGCGTGACCTCAAGCAGCCGCGGCTGGAACACCGACGCAGTGTGCACACCTGGAATAGCGTCCAGCTGCGCGGCACGGGCACTACCACCATGCGTCTGCGCCAGCTGCGTATCACCGGTGCGGAGCGAATCAGCAAGCTGAGACGACGAGCCGCCGCGGCGCATCAAAATCTGGTCCGGGACCGCGGGCGTATCCCAGAACCGGTCATTGCGCTCCAACAGAATCTCGTTGCGACCCCGGTCAATCGACTTGATGTGGAACCGCGAACCCGACACCGGAACGTTCTCCGACAGTGCCCCCGAGAAACCGCCCGGAGAATCCTTCACCAGATGCGCGGGCAGCAGATGCGTAAACAGCTCCCGCCACGCCGGATACACCCCATCGAACTCCACATGCACCGTCTTCCCGCCGCCCGCGGAATTGACATTGCGGATCAACCGGTAACCAGCCGGGTCAACAACACCGGGAACCGTGATCATTTGCTGCCACAAATAGCGGAAATCCTCCGCGGCAATCGGCGCACCATCAGACCACTGTGCATCCGTACGCAACTGATAACTCACCGTAAACGGATCATGCGACGTGATCTCCGCCGACACCAACAACGACGGATCCGGAACCAGCGCCGCAACCCCCGGATGCTCCGGATTAGGCACCGCACGGAACGGGCTCGGGAACACCAGCGAACTCACCGCAGCATTGACCGGTGACTGGTCCGCAAGAAGATGAGGGTTAAAGCCATTGCCAATATCGTCAATAGCCACCACAACCGGCAAACGCACCGACGGCGATGTCGTCACACGAGGAGCGTCCTCACTCTCCACCGGCGGCGGCGGATTAGCCGTACACGACGCCAACACCACAGCCAGAGCTGCGGCACCCACGCCCCCAGCCAGTCGCGCCGCCCGTCGCCCTAGGCCCCCCACAACATCACCCTTCCCAGTCACTGCGCTCCCAGTCCTCGTGCCCGCATGCGTCCCAGTATCGCTGAACGTACGACCGCTCCAATTTGTCGTCCGTACGACCGCGACATTTTGTCGTCCGTACGACAGAACCCCAATTGTCGTCCGTACGACAGTGCCGCCCATCGGTGACAATCATCGATGAACGGCACGTCGCACAAACGAACTTTTAGAGAGCAGCCTTATCGCGCTGCTTCGCACGTGAACGCTCGCGGGCACGCTCGGTGGCGTTGAGGTGCACCTTACGTACGCGGATGACCTCCGGGGTCACCTCGACACACTCGTCGGCGGCACAGAACTCCATGGCCGCTTCCAAGCCCAACTCCATCGGCTTAGCAAGCGTTTCCATGACGTCAGCGGTCGCCGAACGCATGTTGGTGAGCTTCTTTTCACGCGTGACGTTGATGTCGAGATCTTCAGCACGCGGGTTGATACCCACGACGTGACCCTCGTAGGACTCGGCGCCCGGCTCAACGAAGAACGTGCCGCGGTCAGCGAGCTGGATCATCGCGAACGGGGTGACGGTGCCCTGACGGTCCGACACGAGCGAACCGGTGTGGCGGGCACGGATCTCGCCAGCCCACGGCGCGTAACCGTGGAAGACAGCGTTAGCGATACCGGTACCGCGGGTTTCCGTCATGAAGTCGGTGCGGAAACCGATCAGGCCACGCGACGGAATGATGAACTCCATGCGCACCCAACCGGCAGCGTGGTTGTTCATCTGCACCATCTTGCCCTTGCGGGCAGCCATGAGCTGGGTGATCGCACCGAGGTGCTCTTCGGGGCTGTCGATGGTGAGCTCTTCGAAAGGCTCATGCACCTTGCCGTCGACCTGACGGGTCACCACCTGCGGCTTACCGACAGTCAGCTCGAAGCCTTCACGACGCATCTGCTCAACGAGGATGGCCAGCGCCAGCTCACCGCGGCCCTGCACCTCCCACGCGTCCGGGCGTCCGATGTCTACGACGCGCAGCGACACGTTGCCGACAAGCTCGGAATCGAGGCGATCCTTAACCATGCGGGCAGTGAGCTTGTGGCCCTTGACGCGGCCAACCAGCGGTGAAGTGTTGGTGCCGATCGTCATCGAGATCGCGGGCTCGTCAACGCTGATGCGCGGCAATGCCACCGGGTTCTCGGTGTCAGCGAGGGTGTCGCCGATCATGATTTCGGGGATACCGGCCACAGCGACGATGTCACCGGCGACAGCAGATTCTGCTGGCTTACGGGTGACGCCCTCGGTGGCGAGAAGCTCGGTGATCTTAACGTTCTTGACGCCGTCAGCGTTCATCCAGGCCACCATCTGGCCCTTACGCAGTTCACCGTTGTGAATGCGGACGAGTGCGAGACGACCAAGGAAGTCTGATGCGTCGAGGTTGGTGACGTGGGCCTGCAGCGGCTCGTCGACCGAACCCTTAGGAGCCGGGACGTACTTCATCAGAACCTCAAAGAGTGCGTCGAGGTTCTCAGCGTCAGGAGCCTGGCCGTTTTCGGGCTGCTCGATAGAAGCCTTGCCTTCGCGACCCGACGCGTACAGAACCGGCAGGTCCAGCAGCGCCTCGGCAGCCTCAGCGGCAGCATCGTCGAGGTCAGATGCGAGATCGAGCAGCAGGTCCTGCGACTCGGTGACAACCTCTTCGATACGCGCGTCCGGACGGTCCGTCTTGTTGACGGCAATAATCACGGGCAGCGACGCCGCGAGCGCCTTACGCAGCACGAAGCGGGTCTGCGGAAGCGGGCCCTCGGAAGCGTCAACGAGGAGCACGACACCGTCGACCATGGACAGGCCGCGCTCGACCTCACCACCGAAGTCGGCGTGGCCAGGGGTGTCGATCACGTTGATGACGGTGACGGAGCCGTCCGCGTTGTGGCGGTGCACGGCGGTGTTCTTCGCGAGAATGGTGATGCCCTTCTCGCGCTCAAGATCGCCGGAGTCCATGACACGGTCGACCAGCTCAGCACGTTCCGCGAACGCTCCCGATTGGCGCAGCATGGCGTCGACGAGGGTGGTCTTTCCGTGGTCGACGTGCGCGACGATGGCGACGTTACGGAAGCTGGTGGTGCTCACGCGATGGCTCTCCTGGCTGATCGTTTCGACCGCACGTTGAATGCATCGCACGGCGTAATGGGTGGCCGCTGTGAACTCGCTGGCTCCGATCCCCATGTGCTATCCCCGCGGGTCCGAGACCCAAGGCAGGGCACGTGACGGGGCATGAATCGGCGGCACAGGTGCCGCGGCCATACAGATACTACCCGCAGTTGCCGCTCACCTCGCATTGGCGAGCGCCTCGCACTCCGGTTTAGCTGAGCGCTGCCCGCAGTTCTGGCACCCAGGCTAGGTCGGCGGCGACGAGCGGCAGGTTCTCCAATTCGGTGGCATCTACCCAACGCACGTCGGCGTGCTCAAGTGCCTGGGGAGTACCCGAGACCAGGTCAGCGCGATATGCCCGGAGCACGAGGCCGTCGCGGAGCGGCACTTCGGCACCGATGTGTTCGCGCACGACGACGTCGATTCCCAACTCTTCACGCAGTTCACGGCGCAGCGCATCCTGCGGACTTTCGCCTGGTTCGACTTTTCCGCCGGGCAGCTCCCAGAGGCCAGCGAGCTCCGATGGGCGCAGGCGCTGGGCCACGAGCAGCTTTCCGTCGACGATGACGGCACCGGCCACTACTTCCTGAACGTCGGTGCTGCCCGCTGACAGCCTGCGCACGACGCGGCTTGCGTAGATCACCCACAGCAGAACGACGACGACACCGATGACATCGACCGCGCCAAGCCACGCCAGCACTGCTGGCCGCGGAATCGTCCAGATCGAATCTTGGAACGCACTGAGCACCCATGGCACACCAACAAGGACCGAAATAAGCCAGGCGCCAGCGATGATCCGGGTGCCGAGTAGCTGCCGGTACGGGCCGTGGAGCAGCCAGATCGCCATCGGAATGAGCCACACCCAGTGGTGTGACCACGAAATCGGCGAGATCAGCAGACCAAACAGCTGAACAATAATGAGGGTGCCGAGCGTGTCATCACGGCCGAGGCTGCGCCACGCGAAGAACGCCAACAGCGCGGAAATGATCGCCGCGACTATCCAGATCGGCCCCATTTCGACGTCGTAGCCGAGGATGCGGCTCAAAGTGCCGCGCAGCGACTGGTTCCACACCGACCCGACCGGGCCGATCCGTTCGGCGTCGCCAAACAGCGTCGTGAAGTATTCGCGGGATTGTTCGCCGATTACCGCGAAGCTCACCGCAACCGTGGCGAAGAACGCAACCGCCGAGAACGCTGCCGCTTTCCATTGACGACGGGCAAGGAAGTACAGGCCAGTCACCGCCGGGGTCAGTTTGACGCCAGCCGCGATGCCCACCAGTCCGCCAGCAACCCACCACCGCGAACTGGTCACCGCAGCCATCACGATCGCGACGAGGAAGACGTTGACCTGGCCGTAGTCGAGGGTGGTGCGTACCGGCTCGGACCACACGCCCACGGTCGTCCACAGCAGGATCAGTGAGTGCCGACGCGGCGTCATTGCGACCGGACCGGTCAGCATCGTGAAGGTCATGCGCACGATCGCGTACAGGGCCGCAATGGTGCCCAGCTGCCATGCCAACGCGATGACGCTAAACGGCAGCAGATGCAGGGGCCAGAACACCATCGCTGCGAACGGCGGGTACGTGAACGGCAACGGGAAGTCCGGCGTCACCACCGCGTAGGTAAACGAGTACAGGTCGCCGCCGCTGAGCGTCGCCGCACCGTCGACATAGACGTGCAGGTCGACGAAGTTCATGCCGTTGGGGCTCAGCAGCGTCCACGCCAGCCGCAACAGAACCGACACGCCGAGCAGGATCGGTGCGCGCCGCAGCAGCCAACTCACGATGCCGCCCTGATTCGTCTGTAGCCCCTGTGCGGACGTGGCGCCATCAACTCGACGGGGTCCAGCGGTGTTGCTGTCGGGCACAGTCAGACGCTTCCTCGTTAGGCGAGTTGGGCAGTGAAGGATCGAGCCGGGCAGTCAGGGATTAAGCCAGGCAGTGAGGGATCGAGCCTGGCATGGGGTCAGCCCCGCGAACCTGGTGACTGAAGTCAGACTAGACGGAACTCAACTTTGTAACGATGCATGCCTAGATTCCGGGTCACCCGCGACCTCACCAATAACAGTTGAATCAACACTCACTTTCACACCACGATTGGCAAGTTATTGTGACCGGGAGATCACTTTTTCGTCTTCATGCCATACACTCCACCGAGTGACGTTGCCGACAGGTCAAGACCAGTCGGGTTCGTACGCCGGGCGGCGCATCGAAGTTGCCTCCGGAACCGTCGAACGCAAACTGCCCCGGCAGCTTGCGCCGAATGACAAGGATGGGAAGACCGTGCTTCGAACCCGAGGTTTGCGGACAGGCGTAACTGCCCTAGCTATCACCGCGGCTGCCGCGTTGGCAGTGCCCACTCACGCTGGAGCGTTGCCGGTTCCGCCGCCCGTTCCTGAGGGCGTGCCCGTCGAGGCACTTGCATCCATCGCGCCCGCGATCATCGGTGCCGCTGCTGGCCCGGCTGACATTGCCGGTAACCCGCAGGAAGAGCTGCTGGCTCAGGCCCGCATTCTCCTTCACACCGCACCGCTCTCTCCTGAACTGAAGGCCACGCTTGAGCGCGCCATCACGTTCCTCGACGGCAGCGGCGGCGGCGGACCAGACATCCCCGAGAACGGGCCTGCTATCGCCCAGTTCCTGTACCCGACCATTGGCCAGGGCTGCATCGGCGGCGAGTCTGACGCTGTCGCGACGGCTCTCGCTGTTCCCGGCCCGGCTCACCTGCCTCCTCCGGGGCCCGCTGTTGGCCAGGCTGGTTTCGTGTTGACCGCTCTCGGTACCGCTCCGGCAGCAGACAATCCGGCCGAGCCGCTTGTCGCAAGCTGGATCAACATCGACAACGGCCAGCGCGGCGAGGTCGTGTTGACCAACAAGTCGCGGATCAACCCTGATGGCCCCGCCACCCTGTCGGCTATCGCTGACACCGGTTCGGGTCGTGTCATTGCGGTTATCGCTGGCGGCATCTCCACTCAGCCTGAAGGCGCAGCTGCCGTGCACTGCACGATCCTGCCGACCGTGGGCATGTTCCACGTCGCCTGATCTGAACTAGACCCAAATGTGGGGTCCACCGGTTTTCCGGTGGACCCCACATTTGTGTTCACGCCCTTCCCGCATGCCGTTTGTCTTCCCGGATCGGCAAGTGCGCATGCACGAGTACAAATGCATGCGGGAAGGGTCGACGGCAGTGTTTCGTGAACTGCCCTGCGTTAGCTGCCGGGGACGCCCGCTGAGCAGCCTCGGCCGGGGAGCCACCAGTTGCCGTATTCGGGTTTGAGGATGGAGTTGCGGTCGATCCCGATGCCGTCCACCGTCCGCTTGTCGATCTCGAACTGGTGCAGGTGAGCTGCCGGGTGCACGAACCCCTGCGGAGTGCCCCAATTGTGCTGCCAGTACCAGCTTCCGAGACCGGCGACGATCGCCCAGTCAATCGTGCGTGAATTGGCGTAGACGCCCACGTTCTCGCGGCCAAGCACCGAATGCCAGCCCAGAAGGAAGGGAGCGATCATGGTGGCGAACTCGGCTTCGGTGGGGTTGTCGTCGATCGAGGCGTAAATCGGTCGGCATTCCGGACCGCCCGCGGCGCGATGTAGCTCCAGCCCTCGACGCGCGTGGTGCACACCAGCATTGAAGCCGCCGCGCCAGTCCGCCGTGGGCCCCTTGCCGAACTGGTAGCAGGACACGACGGCGAGCCCAGCGTCCTGCATCGCTCGTGCCTCACCGGCGAGTATCGGCTTGCCCAGCATCCATTCCGCGCCGGGGCGGCGATCAGAGACGTATCGGATGGACCCGGCGTATCCCGCTGCTCGAATCGACGCGGCGCTCGGCACACCTGCCGAAAAGTCGATGAGCGTTCCTAGGCTCTGAGCTGGGGCGATACCAATGCCTGAGGTCATGGCTGCGACTCCGGCAACTGCCGAACCTGCCGCAGCGTATTTGAATAACTTCCGCCGTGTGATCTGCACCGAACCACCTCGCCTGTCGACGTTTGTTCGTCAGCACCCGGCGCCACTACGGCCACACGGGCTTATTGGTAACCCGATTGCATCACAGACCCCACCAGTTTCGGGACGAAATCCACAGCATCTACTAGCCGGGTCGACCAGCACGGATCACCCCGACCAATTACCAACCTGCCTGGCTACACAGTCCCGGCCGCGTTCTTCCGCTAGCGGGGCTCGAGCGAGGTGAAGTATTCCGGCAGTACCTCGACGTCCTCGACGACGCGTGTTGTGGTGCGCACACCCAATCCGTGCTCTTTGAGAAGCTCGCACAGCCGCTCCCCATCGATGAGAT
>JAAYXN010000054.1 GCA_012515885.1 Rhodococcus sp. (in: high G+C Gram-positive bacteria) | reverse complement strand
GGGATCGGTGCGTTTGCGTCAAACTTGGTGCTAGCTCAGATCAACCGAGGTGAAAACGTTGCAGTTGTGACTCCTTGGGGGATGACAGAAGGAAGTTCGACCATACATGGCGGGCACTGCATGGCGTGGCCGCTTGATGGGCTTGGGGATGCAAGACGTCCAGTGTCAATAGCGCTGGACAGCTGCGACATGCTGTACTGGTCAGCGAGGCTCACTGGCTCTGATGAAGACGTCGTCGTTTGTCATGACATCTTTTCTGTTCCAGCAGCGATTTCATATGCTGACCTCAAGCAGTCGCCTACGATATTCATGAAGCACTCATATGACGGATTCAGTTCGAGGGAAGGTGTCGCTACGCAAAACTCGCCGACCGACGCACTTAAGCATCGCCTTACTGAACTCGCAGTCCTTCGCTCGAACGTGACAATTTCGGTCAGCCGGTACCTGTTTGAGCTAATGCAGGAACACTACTCGGTACCACCAGGCAATCACAGTGTCCTGCACGGAGCCGGGTTCGACAAGCAAACAGTTGAGTCTTGGGCTGGAGCAACTGGACTAGATGAGTGCGGACGGCACCACCGTATCGTTTTTGCGGGGAGACTGAAGAGCAACAAGGGTTGGGACATCGCTCTGGAGGCCGTTGAAGGTCTCGGCGCCACAAATGTGGAACTGGTGATTGCGGGCGATGGTCCTGATCTGCCGTATATATTGGCCGCAGTTGAACGGAGTCGCCATGGAAGGAAGATTAGCTACGTGGGACACCTAGGGAAACAGCAATTATGCTCACTCTACGGGAGCGCTAGCATCTGCGTCTGTCCTTCCAGGGAGGAAGCCTTTGGGCTTGCAATCGCCGAGGCGCTGAGCCTGGGATGCTGCGTCGTTGCTGCAGATGTCGGTGGTGTTGGTGAGCAGATAGAAGACGGAGTAAATGGGATCCTAGTCCTGCCGGGTTCGGCAGCCGACCTTCGACGCGCGCTTGATGACTTGATCGAGAACCCGAACAAGATTCAGCTACTTGGTTCGGCGGCCAGAGTACGGTCGTCGAAACACACTTGGGTTGATGTCGCAAACGGGTTGTCCCAGGTGATGCATTCTATACGGAGGCAACCGGCTGGTCTCGCAGATCCAGGACGCAAATTATCAACCCAAGAGGTCCCTTCACTGAATGGCGCCGAAGTTTTGTAACCTCCGACCTGTTCTGATTCTGAAGGATGCCTGTTTCGCCCACCTGTGTGCTGACCCGAGCGGACTGACGTATTGCAAGCGGTGCTGAGTGTTCTTTACGTTCACCGCAGTCTCAAGTGCTGCTTACCGTGAAGTCTTCCTGAGATGGGGCGGCCCCGGTTGAGTGCCAAATCCGATTTTGCGATGAGAAAGACTTATAAATAAAGGAGCCCTCACGTGCGAGGGCTCCTTTATTTGGTGGCGGAACCCGCCGCTTCCTTGAGCATTAGTTCGAATAAGGCTATCTTGGTATCCCTCTGGTACCCCAGGCAGGAATCGAACCTGCGACCAACCGCTTAGAAGGCGGGTGCTCTATCCGCTGAGCTACTGGGGCGCGTGGCCAGCGAGACCAACTGACCAATTGTTCGCATCAATTGTAGCAGTCACCCTCAGTTCGTTCAGCGCTCCAGGGGCGATGATCGTGCGAATCCGGGCCTCGGCCAGCGGTGAGCGCGACGTTGGGAACGATCCACGAACGACCCTCCGGACGGGATCGTCGCCCCATCCGGAGGGTCGTCTTGCGATCCGCGTGCACCAATCGCAGGCGATCAGCCGAATCGCGCGAACACGGTCGCGACGATTCCGGGCAGCTCCGTACGCGTCAGTGCGGAGATGACCATGCCGATCGCAAGCGCGGCGACGCCTGCTGCCAGCAGCGGCATTCTGTACCGAGGCCGAGCGGTTCGCCAGGCAGTGAGAACGACCACCACGCCGAACACCAGGAGCAACAGTCCGGACGTCCCTCCGCGGGAGCTCAGCACCCAGGAGGGCGTCGACTGCGCCGGCGTTACGTCGACGGAGCCGATCGCCACGTTGCCGTAGCCTCGCCACTCGAACGCATCCGGAGGCCGCACGATCAGCTCGAAGTCCCAGTCGCCGGCGAGGCTGAGCTCGCTGCCCTCGTACGTGTAGACGTTGGCGTCTCCATGGGCGAACGCGATCTCCTTCTCTCCCGTATCCTGGTCAGATGACGACAGCCGCAGCAGCACTGCCGCGTCGTGGGAGAGCGGCTCGCCGTCGATGTCGATCCGGAACCGGTTCGGCCCGGGAGTGCCAGGGTCGATCGTCAGTGTCGCGCCACGCTCGTCGCCAGTGAGCTCGACCCGGACTTCTTCGCGGGTCTCGGTACCGAGCGACTCTCTCGCCGGTGCCTGGGCGGTGAGTGTGCCGACAACCAGCATCACCGCCACCGCCAGCGCGATCTCCGCGCTGACAGCG
>JAAYXN010000005.1 GCA_012515885.1 Rhodococcus sp. (in: high G+C Gram-positive bacteria) | reverse complement strand
GTAGCAGCAAGGACTGCCTGCGCTGCCTCCCGGCACTGCTCATGTGATGCTGCCGCGACTGAGGCCCCCACCGCTGGAATAGCGGCGACGGCCGCCGACAATGACGTCACACCGAGGCCCACAAGGATGCAGGCCAGCAGTGGATCGGCGGCGGCTTCACCACACACACCCACCGGTTTACCCACGTCTCGTCCTGCTTGCGCTGTACGCGCAACCAAATCGAGCACCGCGGGCTGCCACGGATCGGTAAGCGCTGCCAACTCCGGCGACATGCGGTCAGCCGCCATCGTGTACTGAGTGAGATCGTTGGTTCCAATCGACAGGAAGTCGACGTGCTCAAGGATGTGTCGTGCGTGCAGCGCTGCGGCGGGGATTTCCACCATCACCCCGGGAATGAGCCCGCGTTCACGAACCTGCTCCGCGAACGCTGCCGCTTCAGCAGCCGTCGCAATCATCGGCGCCATCACCCACGGCGTGGTTTGTCCCTGTGCGGCGAGCGCAATTGCGTCGAGCTGACGGCTCAGCAACCCTGGCGCGTCAAGCGCAATGCGAATGCCGCGTACGCCGAGCGCCGGGTTGGCCTCATCGGGGTGGTTGGCGAAGGCAAGGGGCTTGTCCGAACCCGCATCGAGCGTGCGGATCACGACCTTCCCGCCCGAAAACGCATCCAGCACTTCGCGGTATATCGCCGCTTGCTCATCGACAGTGGGTTCTGTGTTGCGGTCTAAGAACGCCAACTCTGTGCGCAACAGTCCGACCCCCTCAGCGTGCTTGTCACGCGCAGCCACTGCCCCGGCACCATCTTGAACATTAGCCAAAATCGCTACGGCAGTACCGTCTTCCGTGCGCCCGGGCCCCTCCCAATTGGCGATTCTCTGGCGTACCTGTTCGTCGTCAGCAACCAACTGCTGCGCGAGTTTCGGATCGGGATCTAACGTAATGACGCCGCGGTTGCCGTCGAGCAGCGCCATCGTCGCGCCAGGAATGTCGGCAACACCGGCAGCCGCCACGACACAGGGAATCCCCAGTTGGCGCGCGATGATCGCGGTGTGGCTGGTGGGCCCACCCAGCTCGGTGACCAAGCCGACAATGCGATCGGGGTCCAGTCCTGCGGTGTCTGCGGGGGCCAAATCGAGCGCGCACAGAATTGAGGGAACGTCCGGTCGCGGCACACCGGGTTCAGGCTGGCCGGTCAGTTCCGCGACGACCCGGTCCCGAATATCACGCAGATCGGTGACGCGTTCTGCCATCATTCCGCCGATCCGCGTGAACATTTCAATGAATTCATCGGTTGCACCGACGGCGGCTTCTTCCGCCGGGGCGCCCGCGTTGATGAGCTTGTCTGAAGCGGCAAGCCATCCGCGGTCTGCTGCCATTGACGCGTTGGCCTGCAACACTTCTGCGGCAACGCCGGATGCATTTGCTGCGCGTGCGCGCAGCCGCTCCGCCACGCAATTGACGGCCGCGTGAAATCGTTCGCTCTCAGCTGCTCGGTCTGATTCGGGAACACGGGGCAGGTCGGTCGGCGCAGAAGGACGCGGACCCACCACCACGACGGGCGCGTACGCGATGCCCCCGACAACCGGAGTTCCACCCATTTCCGTGGCATCTAGCTTCTGCGTGACACCCAAGTTCTGTGTGGATTCCGTCATGACCGCCTCCTTCGTGACCGCCCAACCCTCTGGACCACCCAGCCCGTCGTAACCGAACAGCCCTGTCTGTGGCCGATCGTTGCGGCCAAGGACACGAGAGGGAGTGGGTTCACCCAGTTCGATACCAGATTGATGTGACGAACATTACAGTGAACTGATGAAAATGTTGATCGGGTAGCGGCAGGTGTTTCGTTAGGAAAGAGAGGTCGCCGGGCCATGATCGTGACCCTGACTGCCAACCCCAGCATCGACCGCACGGTCGAGCTCGGTGGCACGCTCGAACGCGGGTCGGTGTTGCGAGCGCGCGCCTCCAGTGATGATCCGGGCGGCAAGGGCGTCAACGTCTCCCGCGCCCTCGTTGCCGCAGGAACCGCCACGTTGGCGGTCATCCCCGCCGCGACCAGCGACCCACTGCTTGCTGCCCTGCACGCTCATAACGTCCCGTACAGCGCTATTCCCATTCCCGGTCCGGTGCGCACCAACATCACCATCGCCGAACCCGACGGCACCACAACCAAAATCAACGAGGCAGGTTCACCACTCGACAGCGACGCGGCCGCTGCGCTCATCCAGGCAATCTCGGCAGAATCGGCAGACTGGATAGTTCTCTGCGGATCACTCCCACCCGGGCTACCCGCCAATTGGTACGCCCCAATCGTTGCCTCAGCGCGCAGGGCCGGGCGTCGAGTCGCCGTCGATACCTCTGAGGAGCCGCTTCTTGCCCTCGCGGAAAACTTCCCGGAATCGGCGCCCGACCTCCTCAAGCCCAATAGCGACGAACTCGGCCAGTTAACGGGCACCGACGGTCGATCCTTGGAAGATGCAGCCCGTGGAGGCGACTTCTGGCCCGCAGCCAGCGCCGCGCACAAGCTCGTCGCCCGCGGTGTATCTCGCGTGCTTGTCACCCTCGGCGCTGCTGGTGCACTACTTGTTGATGATCGTCAGGCATGGTTCGCTGCCGCTCCCCCGATCTCACCGCGCAGCACCGTCGGGGCAGGTGACTGCGCTCTCGCCGGCTATCTCATCGCCGCACAATTCGGTGCCGACGGACCGGGCTGTCTGCAATCCGCTGTGGCGTATGGCAGTGCAGCCGCAGCCCTGCCAGGAACCACGATTCCTGGACCAGGCGACATCGACCTTTCCTCAGTATCGGTCGAGCCCCTCGGCACTCTCGATCCCACCGGTTCCACCACACCCGCACACGAACTGGACCGATCCACCAATGCTGTTTCCAGCACGTTCGCTACTGGCTCCAAGGAGGATTCATGACCACCCCCGACTCTTCGTCGTCGCAGCCAGTAATCACCCCAGACCTCGTCAGCCTGGACACTAGTCTCGGCACCACAAAGGACGCCGTCATTGCGGCTCTGGCTGACCGACTCACCCGCGCAGGTAGATCGACCAACGCAGACGACCTCACCCAGGCAGCCCTAGCGCGGGAAGGACAGTCAGCAACCGGGCTTCCCGGCGGCATCGCCATCCCCCACTGTCGATCTGCAGCAGTTTCTACGGCGTCCCTAGGGTTTGCCCGTCTCAAGCCGGGGGTCGATTTTGGCGCCGCTGATGGACCTGCGGATTTGGTGTTCCTCATCGCTGCTCCGGATGGAGCTGGCGCCGAACACATGAAGGTCCTTTCGTCGCTCGCGCGGGCGCTTGTACGTCCCGATTTTGTTGCCGCACTGAGAAATGCACAGACCGCGCAGGACGTCGTGGATGCGGTGAACGAGGTTCTTCCCGGGGGCGCCCCCGCAGCCGCAGCCGCAGCCGCTGCGCCCGCGTCCACCGGCGCTACAGACTCCGGTTCCACAGGTAAGTACATCGTTGCGGTCACTGCCTGCCCCACCGGTATCGCACACACCTACATGGCAGCAGACGCACTTGTTGCGGCAGGCAAAACCGAAGGCGTCGACGTCAAGGTCGAAACCCAAGGCTCCAGCGGCAGCACTCCCCTGGACCCCGCAGTGATCGCTGGCGCTGCCGCAGTCATTTTCGCCACTGACGTTGGTGTCAAGGGACGCGAAAGATTCGCCGGCAAACCTGTCGTGGCATCCAGAGTCAAGCGGGCAATTAACGAACCCGCAGTGATGATCAAAGAAGCGCTGCGCGCGGCAGACAATCCGGCGGCAGCCACCGTCGAAGCTGGCGCACCAACCAGCAGCGACGAGGACGCAGGCGGCGAACTCGGCTGGGGAACCCGCCTACGCCAAGTGCTGCTCACCGGCGTCAGCTACATGATTCCGTTCGTCGCGGCAGGCGGACTACTGATGGCCCTCGGGTTCCTGCTCGGCGGTTGGGACATCAATAGCAACGCCAGCACCATCGTTGTCGACAATTCCCTCGGCCAGCTACCCGACGGCGGTCTCCGTATCTATCTGGGTGCGGTGCTCTTCCAGATCGGTGCCATGGCGTTCGCCTTCCTCGTCCCCGCCCTCTCCGGATTCATCGCCTACGCCATCGCCGACCGGCCAGGCCTCGCACCCGGTTTCACTGCCGGAGCGATATCGGTGCTCGTTGGTGCCGGATTCATCGGCGGCCTCGTCGGCGGCCTGATCGCTGGCGCGCTGGCCCTGTGGATCGGACGCACCCCGGTTCCCGATTGGCTCCGCGGACTCATGCCAGTCGTCATCATCCCGCTCTTTGCGACACTGGGTGTGGGCGCACTGATGTTCATCGTCCTCGGCCGCCCACTCGCGGCCATCACCAGTGGGCTTGAGAACTGGCTGAACAGCCTCTCCGGTGGTGCCGTGATCCTGCTCGGAATCCTGCTCGGGCTCATGATGTGCTTCGACCTCGGCGGGCCAGTCAACAAGGCGGCCTACGCGTTTGCCGTAGCCGGGCTCAACATCAACGATCCCGCCACCCTCCGCATCATGGCAACCGTCATGGCAGCAGGAATGGTGCCGCCACTGGCTATGGCACTCGCCTCAACAGTCCTTCGCCCCAGCCTCTTCAGTGAAGCCGAACGCGAAAACGGCAAAGCAGCCTGGGCTCTGGGCGCATCCTTCATCTCCGAAGGCGCGATCCCCTTCGCCGCAGCCGATCCACTACGCGTCATCCCCTCAATGATGGCGGGCGGAGCAGTCACCGGCGCTCTCGTCATGGCGTTCAACGTGACGCTCAGCGCCCCGCACGGCGGCATATTCGTCTTCTTCGCGATCGGCAATCTGTTCTGGTTCATCGTGGCCCTCGCCGCCGGAACCGCCGTTGCCGCCACATGCGTCGTGGCGGCCAAACAGTTCGGCCGCACCGATGCCAGCGACGCTGACCTTATCGCCGACACCTCTTCCGCTACCTAACAACAAAACCCAACACATTCTTCAACTACAGGAGGACACATGGCCACCACCACAGTCACCGTCGGATCATCTATCGGTTTGCACGCACGCCCCGCAGGAATCATCGCCGATGCCGTCACCGAAGCCGGAACCCCAGTGACCTTGGCAATCGCAGGCGGCGAACCCATTGACGGTGGATCCGCCCTGCTCATCATGTCGCTCGGCGCCACCCAGGGCACCGAAGTAACCGTCGAATGCGACGACCCCGCCACCCTCGCAGCCATCGCTGACCTCGTCGCTGCCGACCTCGACGCCTAACTGCCTACAGCCCTCACAGCAGCATCGATCACTGCCGTCGCAGTGCCCGGGTCAAAAGCATCCCGCCACCCAGCAACGCAAACGAGCCCGCGAGAGCAACAGCTATCAGCCCCACTGAGGGCCCACTGTCGCGGCCCGCAGCTGGATCTGCAGCGTCAACACCGGCGCCTGTTCCCGGCTCAGTGGGTAGTCGACTCACGGCGTTATCCAAGATAAGAAGCGGCGGCAACGGTCCGTCGCGTGCTTCCGAAGCGATCACGAGGTGACCGTCAGCGGTAAACGCGACCGCTTCTCCTTGCGGCTGCTGTGGCAACAGCAACGCCTCGAACGGTGGTGCCGTCAGCGCCTGCGACACCGTGGTGCCGCGCAGGTCATAAAGATGAAGGTGGGTGTAGCTGCGCACCGCCGCGATGGTGCCGTCATGCGATACCGCGCCTCCAGTGAAGATGACCCGAGTAAGGCTGTCGGCGATGTGCCCACTATCGAGCCCGCCGCCCGATTGGGGACCTGACCCGCCAGCCGCCGTCACATCCACCTCCCCCACCTTCTCCAAAGCCGTTGGCCCAGGCTCAGCAAGCTCGTGGACAGTCAACCCGCCCTTGGGGCGATAGACACCGCTCACGCCACCGAACTCCTTGGTCACAATGATCGGAACATTGTCCGGACCGATGAGAATCGACTCGGCGTCATGCGCGCCGTCAGGGTAGGTCAATCGATGCAACGATCCAGGATCATCACCGCTCGACGTATCGTCGAGATTCACTCGAATCAGAGCAACAGTGCTGCGCTGACGACGATTATCACCAATGTCCGCCAACCACAGTTCGCCATCGACGTAGGCCATGTCTTCGATGTCGTACGGATCGACGGGGACGGGAATCCACCGCTGCACAGCACAATCCGAGTCGAGCACGGCCACAAACTCATCCGAACCGCTATCACCGATCGCATACAGCTGGTCGGTCGTGGCGACAAGTCCGGACAACTCTGCGAGCGCAGGGTCGGTGGGGGTACAAAGCACCGAGAACTCACTGGCCGGATCGGCGGATGCGGGCGCCACACCAACCGATATCGCCGTCACGCAGAGGACACCGGCTACCCCCAACGAACGGGCCCCGGCCAGCAACGAACGGTATCGACTATGCGACACGGTATTCCGACAGTGCCGCGGCCAGGGCTTCTGGAACCCTCGCCCGCACCCGTGTCCCCGAATCCTCGTGTTCTGAAGTCAATATCTGGCCATCTGAATGAATCCGCGCCATCAGATCTCCGCGCGTGTAGGGAACAAGCGCATTGATTTCGATGTCGGGTCGAACAAGCACTTCCGCGAGCGTCGCACGAAGTTTGTCGATCCCCTCACCGGTACGGGCAGAGACAAACACCGAGTCAGCCAGCAGGCCACGCAACTGTGTCAGCACCACCGGGTCTGCGGCATCAACCTTGTTGACCACGATCAACTCAGGCGGCGGGGGCGCATCCGTTTCGCGAAGCACTTCGGTAATCACTTCCCGAACCGCCTTAATTTGCTCCGTCGGAAGTGGATCAGACCCGTCGACCACGTGCAGCAGCAAGTCAGCGTCAGCTACTTCTTCGAGAGTCGAACGGAACGCCTCCACCAACTGTGTCGGTAGGTGGCGAACGAAGCCCACAGTGTCCGTGAGGATGTATTCGCGACCGTCGTCGAGTGCGGCCTTGCGGCTCGTCGGATCAAGTGTCGCGAACAGCGCGTTCTCGACCAATACTCCCGATCCCGTCAGCGCGTTGAGCAAACTCGATTTGCCGGCATTGGTGTAACCGACGATCGCGACCGACGGCGTGGAGCTGGCCACCCGTCGGGTGCGTTTGGTGTCGCGGGCAGCCTTCATGCCGCGGATCTCGCGACGCAGCTTGGCCATGCGCTCACGAATGCGGCGCCGATCGGTCTCGATCTTTGTCTCACCCGGGCCACGCAGACCGACGCCGCCGTTACTGCCCGCCCGGCCACCAGCCTGCCGGGACATCGACTCGCCCCAACCACGCAGCCGCGGCAGCATGTACTCCATCTGCGCCAGTGCGACCTGCGCCTTACCTTCGCGCGAGGTGGCGTGCTGGGCGAAAATATCGAGGATCAGCGCGGTTCGATCGATGACCTTGACCTTGACCACTTTTTCAAGCGCCGTGAGCTGTGCCGGCGTCAGTTCACCGTCACAAATCACTGTGTCAGCGCCGGTCGCGAGCACGACCTCGCGCAGTTCCTCCGCTTTGCCGGAGCCAATGTAGGTGGCGGGATCTGGACGGTCTCGGCGTTGCACGAGACCCTCCAAGACTTCCGAGCCCGCGGTCTCGGCAAGAGCGGCAAGCTCCGCCATGCTTGATTCGGCCTGCTCAGCAGTGCCGTGTGTCCAAACACCGACCAGAACGACTCGTTCGAGGCGCAGCTGTCGGTATTCGACTTCAGTGACGTCAGTAAGTTCGGTCGACAGTCCAGCAACGCGTCGCAACGCGCTGCGCTCGGCCAACTGCATCTCACCGACAGACGGGCGATCACTATCGCCGTAGCTGGTGTCGTCGTAGCTGGACGCGCCATCCCCAGAGTCGACATGATCAGAGCCGAAAGGATCGGCATCGAAGTGATCAGAATCGGTGTGGGTAGTGCTCTCAGAGTCATGGTGTGTGTTTGTCATACATGTCCATATTCCCACGGACCAGGCTCGTCGTGCACCTGCATTTGTTGAGACGCCACTCATCTACCGGGATGCCGCTAACGCGTCCCACCAGGTGTCGCTGATGACGCCGCTTGCCAGAAGCACGGAGGGTCCGCGCAGACTGGCCTGACGGTTGTCGTCAATGTGGACGGTGACTTCTCCGCCGAGTACACGCACCTGGACGGTTCCGGACTGGCGTCCAGCGTGCCGCAACGCAGCCGCCGCGGCAGCTACGGTGCCGGTGCCGCAGGATCGGGTTTCCCCGACTCCGCGTTCGTGCACCCGCATGGACACCGAACCCGCACCGGAGCCGTCGCCGTTCTCCAGCGCGGTGAGGATTTCCACGTTGGTGCCGTGCGGGAACAACACGGGGTCAAATCCCGGTACTGCTGTGAGGTCGAGGGCCGCGAGTGACGCCGAATCTAGTTGCGGATCAACGCAGGCCAAGTGCGGATTGCCGACGTCGATACCGATTCCCGCAAATACGCGTCCTTCAATGGTGGCCGTTGATTCCCCCAGATCACGAACCGTGCCCATGCCGACCGTCACTTCACCGTGCTCGGCCCCAGCAGAGTGAACAGTCACCGGGCGGGCCCCCGCACGCGAGCCGACAACGAACTCATCACGGCTCTCGAAACCGACTGCCCGCAGGTAATGCGCGAATACGCGCACACCGTTGCCACACATTTCGGCGACTGAGCCGTCACCGTTGCGGTAGTCCATGAACCAGTCGTCCGCAGCGACACCGTCGGGCACGGTATCGAGGACACCTGCCTGCACGAGCGCTCCTGCTTTCGCGACTCGCAAGATTCCGTCGGCGCCCAGCCCTTTCCTCCGGTCACACAGCACGGCGACCCGGGCAGGATCGAGATCGATATGCACGTCGAGGTCCGGGAGAAGAACGAAATCGTTCTCCGTCCCGTGGCCCTTACTGAAATCCATACGCTCTAGCTTAGGTGAGCGTCCGGCCCCTCACGGCTAACGGTTTTCGTTCTCGGTCGTAGACGCTGCGTCCACAGCAGCCAGGACGGCGCCGGTCATAGCGGGGTCGGCGCCATCGAACCACTGAATACGGGGATCTCGATGGAACCAGGAGCGCTGCCTACGAACATAGCGGCGGGTGCCAATGAAAGTCCGTTCCCGAGCGTGGTCGAGGTCGTAGACACCATCGATGTAGTCGAGTACCTGCGCATACCCAATGGCCCGGCGAGCCGTCACTCCGTCGCGTAACCCCTGCTCAATCAGCAAATTGACCTCGTCGACCAACCCCTGTTCAAACATGAGGTCGGTGCGCAACGCGATGCGCTCGTCGAGGTGCTCAGTATCGCGATCGACACCGATAAAAATCGCATCCCAGCGTGGTTCACCAATCGTTGGAGCGGATGCCGCGAAGGGCTTCCCGGTGATTTCGACGACTTCCAAAGCACGTACGAGACGACGACCGTCCGTAGCAAGGATTGATCCGGCCGCGACCGGATCGACCTCGGTCAGCGCGCTATGCACCGCAGCTACGCCCTTTTCAGCCAGTACCGCTTCCCACTTGGCGCGCACCGCTGGATCTGTCGCCGGAAACTCCCACTGATCCAGCAGCGCCTGTACGTACATCATGGAGCCACCCACAACGATCGGTACGGCGCCGCGCGCCATGATGGCTTCGACGTCAGCACCGGCCTCGGCCTGATAGGTGGCGACGCTGGCCGTTGTCGTCACGTCGAGAACATCGAACTGGTGGTGGGCGATGCCTCGCCGCTCGACTTCGGGCACCTTCGCTGTGCCGATATCCATTCCCCGGTACAGCTGCATCGCGTCGATGTTGACGATCTCGCCGCCCAATTGTTCCGCGAGATCTAAACCCAACGCGGATTTTCCGGTCGCTGTCGGGCCGACCACCACAATGGGACGGATAGTGCGGTCGATGCTCACGGCAGCCACATCCCCACGTGGTAGCCCACTCCGTAGGGAGCGTCGCAGTACAGCGAGAGAGCTGTCGACGGGTCGGAGGTGAACGCACCCGCCATCGCCTGCCACGACGGACGTCCACTGATTCCCAATTCCTCACAGAGGGGAGCGTCAAGGTGCGCCAGCGCGCTTCGATCGCCCTTCGAGAGGGCCCGATCAATATCGGATTGGACGGCGGCGCTGCGGGGATCGAATGCACCCGGCGCACCGTCAGTCAACGTGCGTGCCCCGTCACCAACGATGAGCAGACCAACCGGCTGCGCGGCCGCATCAAGTTCGCGGCGAACCTGCACGCCGACTGCCAACGCGGCCTCTGCGCTCGTTGATGGAGGCAGGAGCGACACCGTCGCGGTGACCTCAGGCGCCGACATGGTGCGCACCCATCCGGCAATGAGCGCCGCCAACGGCCAATCCCGACCCGCGTCCACATTGCCCGTTTCTGGGCTGCAGTCGGCTGCGGGCCTGCCGTCGGCCTGGCTCGGCGCCAGGGCTACACACACCGGCGCACCGAACCCCGCGAAGCTTCCCGTCTCGCCAGCCTGCGGCTGCCACCCGGCATCAGAATCGGCTGTTTCCGCAGTCCCAAGCACCAACCACCGTGACGCCAACGCACCCAGACGTGAACCTGCTTCGAGCGCAGCCTCACGCAACGATCCGAGCGTCTCATCCGACCGCCCACTCAATTCAGGCACCAATAGGGGCGGCGACGGAATGAAGGCTGCGGCAGTGAACACGACCGCCACGCTATCGGAAGTTGAGGAAAAACAATTCCGACAGCGCTTCGGTGACCCGAGAACGCCGAACAACCTGGTTCAATAGTTCCGGGTGGCTACTTACTGGTCGAAACAACGGCCTTGAGTCATCACAGGTTTATGTGTGTGCCAGATATGCGCAATGGCGGCCGTGACGCGCGGCAGGGAAGAGAAGGAACCATGACTGACAACAGTGCTCACAACAACGACTCCGGCAACGGAGCGGCAAGCGATTCGAGCGCCCCCAAGTCTGCACCCCGTCCCGCTCCCAAGCCGGGCGCACCAAAACCTGGTGCACCTAAACCCGGACCAACTGCTGCGCATCCGGCCGCACCAATTTCCACTGCACCTGCAAGTGACCCGTCCAAGTTTGGCCGCGTCGACGACGACGGCACTGCGTGGGTCATCACGGCCGCTGGAGAACGCCAGATCGGTTCGTGGCAGGCCGGAGATGCCGCTGAAGGACTCGCTCATTTTGGTCGGCGCTACGACGATCTCGCCACCGAAATCGGTCTTCTCGAAGCACGTCTTGCCTCCGGCTCCGGCGATGCACGCAAAACCCGTACCGCAGCGGCCGCGCTGGCTGAGTCGCTCCCCACCGCCGCAGTCATCGGTGACATTGACGCCCTCGCGCAACGTCTTGACGCCATCATCACCGGCTCTGAAGAAGCCGAAAACATCGCGCGCGAAGAGAAGGAACAGTCCCGCCAAGAGGGCACACACCGCAAGGAACAGTTGGCCGCGGAAGCCGAAGACATCGCCACCGACTCCACACAGTGGAAGGCAGCTGGTGATCGCCTGCGCGCCATCCTCGACGAGTGGAAGTCCATTCGCGGTGTCGATCGAAAGACCGACGACGCGCTGTGGCGCCGGTATTCCAAAGCACGCGAAACGTTTAACCGCCGCCGCGGCGCCCACTTCGCTGAACTCGACCGCGATCGGGCGTCAGCGAAGGTGCGTAAAGAAGAGCTCGTCGAACGCGCCGAGGCCCTCCAGAACGACACTGATTGGGGTCCAACGGCGACGGCGTTCCGGGATCTTCTTGCGGAGTGGAAGTCCATCGGTCGCGCACCCCGCGATGCCGACGACGCACTGTGGAAGCGCTTCAAGGGCGCACAGGACGTGTTTTTCGCTGCCCGCAACGCCGCCGCATCCGAGCGGGACGCAGAGTTCGCTGAAAACGCAGTAGCAAAGGAAGCTTTGCTTGCCGAAGCCGAGTCGATCGACCCGAATGCCGACTTGGATGCGGCACGCACTTCGCTGCGCACACTGCAAGAGCAGTGGGACGCGATCGGCAAGGTGCCTCGCGAGCGGATTCAGGAACTTGAGGGCCGCCTTCGCGCCGTGGAAAAGAAGGTGCGCGATGCCGCCGATAGC
>JAAYXN010000053.1 GCA_012515885.1 Rhodococcus sp. (in: high G+C Gram-positive bacteria) | reverse complement strand
GCAGTGTCGTAGTCTTCGGTCTCGACGATCTCAGCCTCGTTGAGGTGGTCGAACGAGTACTCGCCGTCCACATACAGGCTCAGATCAGCCGGGCACTCGAAGACCTTTGCGTATTCCCATTCGGCGTACGCGCGGTCCGCGCTCCAAGCCTCATCCGTGAGGTTGGTATCGTCGACCGTGATCACCGGCGCGCCGCTCTCTGTGTAGGTCGCCATTGAGAAATCGATTGGCGCGGTGCCGATCCAGTCGATGCCCGCGAAAGCCACCGTCGCGGTGTTCAGGGCGCCGAACGGATTCGCAAGTGCGTCCTGTCCGCCCGTGTCGTAGCTACAGGTGATGCTCTCACCCGCCGGGACGATCAGGCTATCGCAGTCCACGTTCGCGATGATCCCACCGGCCAGATCTGTGACGCCTGTGAGCGTCATGTCTTCGGTCGGGTTGGGGTTCGCGATTGTGATGGTGCCCTTCACGCCCCAGAAGTTATCCGTCGAGGTCGGGGTCACCGTGACGATGTAGTTGTGGGTGACGCTGTCGCCCGCAAACATGTTGTAGGTGCCATCATAGTCCTTGGTGATGGCCCACTCCCAGTGACGGTTGAAGTACTCGTCCGCCGTCTTGCTGACGACCGGCGCGTAGCACGTCACCGTGACCTCTGCGGAGTCTTGCAGGTCGATGCCCCCGTTGAGGATCGCGGTGTTGGGCTCAGTGTACGAGTAGTAGCCATCGTCGCCATAGGCGGTCGGATCGGTCGAGCAAGTGAACGTCTCGGGGAAGGTCTCGGTTGTATCAGCCGAGATCGTCTCGGAGAAGCCGAAGCGCTCATCGCTGAGCGTGCCGGAGTCGTAGCCGATCAGGTTCTCGTTGAACGAGACGGTTGCCGTCGCTTCAACGACGGCGTTGCCCGGCGCAGAGACGGTGGCGGTGTTCAGCGTCGCCGAGGCGTCTGCGGGCAGAGCGGTGTAGGTGCACACAACCGATTCGCCCGGCTCGAGCGTTTCCGTCGAGCAGGTGACATCCGCTGCCGTGCCATCATCGAGCACGTCACCAACGGTGAAGGTCTGCGCGATCTGCGCCGGGTTGGTGATCGTGATCGTGCCGGTGACCTGGTAGTTATCCAGCGTCTCGGTCTTGTCAGCGATCACTTCCCAGGCGGACAAGAACGACTCGCCCGCGAAGCCGCTGTGGTTAGCTGGGGTTACCGTCTTGATGAGAGTCCACTCAACCGTGCGGTCATAGCTGCCTGCGGCGGTCTTCTCAACCGTGAGCGCCGGCAGGTGGCACTCGACCACTACTTCAGCGGAGTCGGTCAAGCCGATGCCCCCGTTGAGGCTCGCGGTGTTCGTCACGGGGTACGAGTAGTAGCCATCGTCGCCGTAGTCCGCCGGGTCGGTCGAGCAAGTGAACGTCTCGGGGAAGGTCTCGGTTGTATCCGCCGAGATCGACTCGGAGTAGCCGAAGCGCTCATCGCTGAGCGTGCCGGAGTCGTAGCCGATCAGGTTCTCGGTCCAGTTGACGTCGGCGCGATCTGTCTGACCGCGATTGCCAGCCGCTTTGACGACGACATTGTTCCTCGTCGCTGTCATGTCATCCGGCAAGGCGATGTAGGTGCATGTGATGCTCTCGCCAGCCGGGATTGTGTACGTCGGGCAGTCAACTGTGGCCTTCGTGGCCTCCTCCAGGGACGCCCCATCGTTCAGCGTATCCTGGATGGTGAAGGTCTGCGCGATCTGCGCCGGGTTGGTGATCGTGATCGTGCCGGTGACCGCGAAGTTGTGCGGTCCGCTGTCAGTCTTGTCCGCGACAACTGTCCAGATGGACGAGAACGTGTCACCCGCCAAGCCGCTGTGGTTAGCTGGGGTCACCGTCTTGGTGAGCGTCCACTCGACCGTGCGGTCATAGCTGCCCGCCGCGGTCTTCTCGACCTGTAGCGCCGGGAGATAGCACTCGACCGTCACATCCGCCGACGCTTCCTCGCCGATGGCCCCGTTGAGGATCGCGGTGTTGGGCTCGGTGTACGAGTAGTAGCCAAGGTTGCTGTAGTCCGCCGGGTCGGTCGAGCAGGTGAACGTCTCGGGGAAGGTCTCGGTTGTATCCGCCGAGATCGACTCGGAGTAGCCGAAGCGCTCATCGCTGAGCGTTCCCGAGTCGACGCCGGTCAGGTTTTGGTTCCAGGCAATGTCCGCGTAATCGAACTGGGTCGGGTTGCCGGGCGCCGTAACCTCGACGGTGTTCATCGTGGCGTTGATAGTTTCCGGTGCGGCGCTGTAAGTGCACTCTAGCGTGCCACCCGCCGGGATTGTATCCACACTACCGCAGTCGACCGACGCGACCGTGCCATCACCGAGATAGTCGCTGATGGTGAAGGTCTGCGGGATGGCTGCCGGATTGACGATCGAGATTTTGCCCGTGACCGCGATGTTGCTGACGACTTCGGTCTTGTCGGCGATCACGGTCCAGGTGGACGAGAACTTGTCGCCCGCGTAGCCGCTGTGGTTGGCCGGGGTTACGGTCTTGGTGAGATCCCAGGTAACCGTGCGGTCATAGGTGCCCGCTGCGTCCTTCGTCGGGACCAGCGGCGGCAACGTGCAGTTCACCGTGACGGTCGCGGACTCCGACAGATTGGTGTTGTCGTTGAGGATCGCGATGTTGGTCTCGGTGTACGAGTAGGAGCCGTTAGTGTAGTCATTCGGGTTGGACGAGCACTCAAAGGACTCAGTGAAGGTCTGCGTCAACGAGCCAGTGATGAGCTGTGAGAAATCAAACCGCTCATCGCTCAGCGTGCCCGCTTCTTCGCCGATGGGGTTCTCCGTCCAGGTAATTTCCGCGGTTGCCGTCTGGTTAAGGTTGCCAGCCGCGGTAACCGTGGCGGTGTTACTCATCGCTTTGGAGAACGGCGCGGCGCTGTAGATGCAGGTAGCGGTGCCACCCGCCGGAACCGTGTTCATGTCGCAGGTGAGGTTCGATGCGACCGTGCCGTCATCGAGCATGTCGCTCACGCTGAAGGTCTGCGGGAT
Organism: Rhodococcus sp. (in: high G+C Gram-positive bacteria); assembly: GCA_012515885.1. Classification (GTDB taxonomy): domain Bacteria; phylum Actinomycetota; class Actinomycetes; order Mycobacteriales; family Mycobacteriaceae; genus Rhodococcus_F. Next base: position 835 of record JAAYXN010000053.1, on the reverse strand, counting down.
GCTCGCCGGGTTGTAGACTGAGATTGTGCCGCTGACCGCATAGTTGCCGGACACTTCGGACTTGGTCGCGACGACCGTCCACGTGACGCTGCCAGCGGACTCGCCCGCATTGCCGTTGAGCACATCCGGGGTGACCGACTTGTCCAGCGCCCAGGTGATCGTGCGATCATACGTACCGGCTGCGGTCTTGGTTGGGACCAGCGGCGGCAGCATGCAGGCGACATCTACCTGCGCAGACGCCGTGAGGTTGGTGCTGGCGCCGGTCAGCGTGGCGGTGTTGGGGTAGATATCGTAGTCGCTGCCGTTGGTGTAGTCGGCCTGGTTGCTGGAGCAGGTGAACGGCTCGGTGTAGGTGAACGTCTGCGAGGCGCTGATGGTCTGCGGGAAGCCGCCGTAGCGGTCGTCATTCACCGTGACCGTGTCGTCACCGTGGACGACTCCGCTAGGGACGTAGGTAACGCCCATTTCCGCCGTCGCGCCACCGATCTCTGGCACGGACGACGTTATAACGGCCACATTCTTAGTTGCATTGGCCGATGGAGATGCCACGTAGTCACAGACGAGGCTACCATTCGCTGGAACGATATTGCTCGGGCAGGTGACCGCTGCCACTGTGCCGTCATCCAGCGTGTCAGACACGCTGACGGATACGTCGATTGCGTTCGGGTTGGTGATCGTGATCGTGCCCGTCACCATATAGTTAGTGAACGTCTCAGACTTCGTGGCGGTTACGGTCCAGAGCGCGTCGCCAACAGGCTGCCCCGCCGTACCGCTGAAGCTGCCCGGCGAGACTGACTTGGTCAACTGCCAGCTTACCGAGCGGTCGTACGTCCCG
>JAAYXN010000052.1 GCA_012515885.1 Rhodococcus sp. (in: high G+C Gram-positive bacteria) | reverse complement strand
GTCGTGGATGGTGCGTCCGGCAACGACATCGGTGAGCGTGATGATCACGATGCCAAGGAGACCGTGAACGACACCGGCACCGAGGGCTGCCTGCCACGTGTTGGCGGCAAGGAAGGGCAGCGCCACCACGGCGATCACGATGAGAGTGCCAATCCACGAGTAGAACGTCATCGGTGACGGCACGCCCTGAACGAGCAGCCACATCAATGCGCCAGACAGGATGGCCGCTACCGCGCCGGTAAACGCCGCCGTCCACGGATCGCCTGCGCCGTACGCCCAGACGGTGCCCCATTCGATACGGCTGTAAATCGCCTGCAGGATCGCTGTTGCTACCCAACCGGCAATGGCGGCGACCAGTGCTGTCGCGGCGATGCCGGCAAAGAACGGGCCGTTGTCGATCCGCGGCCGAGGAGGCTGCTGCGGCCGATTTGTTGGGCGAGGAGCCTGCTCAGGCTGCCGCGCATACTGAGGTTGCTCACCGTAGGACGGGTAGTCCTGCTGCCGATAGGCACGGGTCTGATCGTCTCCGTACGGATTGCTCATTCGTCTACCCCTCGTTAATTTGGGCCTGATTTTGGGGCCTGTCGGGTGTGGCGTTTGCACGAGGCCGACCCGCTGGTTAAACCTTGCCGGAACTGTACCCACCTAGGCGGCGAATTCAACGCAGCGCCATCTCAGTGGGTCTGTATCTCTGATGTCGGTGGGTGTTAGGTCAGACGTCCGAACCCGAATACTGCGGAGTCGCCTACAAGGTCGAGGGTGTGCACGCGGATCTTGCCCATTTCGTTGCCGCCTACGGTGACAGCGGTGTCGCCGTCTACCGCGATGATGAAGTTGGTGTGCTGGCCTACCCACGCGACGTTCTCGTAGAGGACGACATCGCCAACAGCGGGGATATAGCCGCTACCAGCGGGTTCAAAGCGTCCGACGCTCTGGTAGTACTCCTGGAGTGTGTAGACGCCAGGGATGCGCCAGTGACCCGAGTGTGGGTTGGCGAGAGGCGATCCCGCTTCCCGCATTACCCAACTGACGAAGTTGGCGCACCACGGCTGTTCGACGCCTTCCGAGTAGTACGTGCCTGGCCGATTCTCGCCATGCTCTGCCTCAAGGACATCGACCACCTGCGCCTGTTGCGCAGTGAGCGTGCTGCGATCAATCTCGGGGAAGGCTGCGGTATTCCACGGCATATAGCGACTGGGCGCCCACCACAGCGTGACCGCGACGACGATGGCAAGAACAGCAACCAGTACGGCGCCCACCCACAACAGTCGAAATCGCCGGTGCGGGGCCGTGGTTTCCATGAGAACTACGATAGTCTCGACTGAAGTTCAGGTGGGACGCGCAGTGCGCGGAGACAGGGAAGTGGTGGGGGATGTCAGAGATCAATGTTGCTAGCGAGAATGTCAGTAACGATTCCGTTGATCGATACGCGGGATTCTCAACGAGTTGGAAGAAGCGGTTCGAGTTTTTCGACCAGTACGGGGTGCCCGGATGGGGTAAACCGGACCCGCGCTACACCGCAGGGTTCAAGGCGCTCGGGTTCTGGCAACGCATGTCGTTGGGGTACAACGTCTGGGTCGTCCTGTTCGGCACCTTCTATCTCATGTATTTGCGGCTGTGGCGCATGGCCGTGGTGCTTGCGGCAATCCATACCGCTCTGATTGTGGCGATTGTGGTCGCAGATCTTGATCTCCCCAGCGGGTTGTATACGGGTTTGGGTGTGGGCATATCTAGCGCGTTTGCTGCCCGCGTCAATGTG
>JAAYXN010000004.1 GCA_012515885.1 Rhodococcus sp. (in: high G+C Gram-positive bacteria) | reverse complement strand
GCAGCTCGTCGTCGAGTCGGACTCGTTCCGCACCTTCGAGGAGTACGCATCCGGACGCGCCTACGAAGGCCGCGCCGACCTGGGCAACACCCAGCCTGGCGACGGTGAGCGTTACAAGGGCCGTGGCGCCATCCAGGTCACTGGACGTCACAACTACTCGCAGGTCAGCGAAGCAATCGGTGTCGACTTCGTCGCCAACCCTGAGCTGATCGCTGCGCCGGAGTACGCCTTCGCGACCGCTGTTTGGTACTGGACCTCACGTAACCTGAACGCCACCGCAGATAGCGCCAACATCGTGCGCGTATCCGAGCTGGTCAACGGTGGCCACCACGGTCTCGCTGAGCGTCTTGCTAGCTTCCAGCGCGGTCTGGACGTCTTCCACCGCTAGAAGCCTCTCAACCGGTCAATCTCGCGACGTTCACGTTTAGTGGGTCGCCCAGCACCCCGGTCACGTACCGGGAGGGCAGCGAAAACCTCGCGAGGTGGCGGTGGTGGAGTCTGATCGAGGTAACACTCGACCGCGATCGGTGCACCAACCCGTTTGGTGACCACCCGGACCACCGTCACAATTCGTTCCACGCCAGCGCTACGTATCCGCACCTCATCGCCAGCTTTCACAGCTTGAGGGGGTTTCGCGGTAGCCCCATTAACCCGGACATGACCTCCCCGGCAGGCTGTAGCCGCTGCAGAACGGGTTTTAAATAGGCGCACCGCCCAGGTCCAGCTATCAACCCGGCCGGATTCCGAGTTCGCTAAGTGACCTGACATGGGTCTGATCCTATTAGGACACTCCGACGCTCAGCTCACGCAGAATCCCAGTCGGCCGCAGGACGACCAGAACTACAGTGGCCGCAGGACGACCAGAACTACAGTGGCCGCAGGACGACCAGAATCACGGCCTACCAACGATGGGAAGCGATAGTTCGCACCCCCACGACGGTGAATAGTTCGGATCGAGTGCGCTGAGGACGACGTTGAGCGTCGTCGGCGAGTAGGTGAGCTGGTAGTGATCGGAGTAGTCCCGATCGCAGAGGTCTTGGACAACCACATTGTTGACGTTCGATCCGGCGAGCATCCCTGTTGTGTAGGGCGTCGCGTTCTGGTCGTAGCGGGTCATGATGTTGGTGAACTGCACGGTAGGTGCTGCGTCACCGTGCGCGGCCAAATCGGTAAGGAATGCCGATCCGGTCACCATGTCGCGGCACGCCCCGCACACGTTCATCAGGGCGGGCCCCGCGGGTGAGTCATACATCTGGCCTATCAGCCCAGCTAAACCCCATTGGGACGTGCCGTTATAGAGCGGGGCGATACCGATATAGCGGTCCACTTTGGCCGCGCCGCCCAGGCGGGTGAGGTAGTAGAACGGCATCGTCGCACCTTCGGAGTGGCCGATCAGATCAACCTGCGTTGCACCGGTACGGGCAAGGACGTCGTCGACGAAATGAGCGAACTCTGTCGCGCCCGGCTCGACGGCGGTAATACCGCCCAGCGTGCCGGAGTACGGTGCCTGCCCGAAGTCGAAGGTGTAGAGGCAGTAACCCTGATCGCGAAGTAGCGGTGCGAGTGCCTGCCAGGTCAGAGTCGAATTTGCCACGAAGCCGGGCAGTAGAACGACGGGATTGCGGGTGGATTGGCAGGACGGGTCATCGGCTCCGGGTGGAGTGCTTCCGGGGTTCATGGCCTGAGCCCTGACACCCGCTAGGTAACTGAACGGGTAGTTCCCAGCCGTGGTCTTAGAGGTTGGGGTCTTAGAGGTTGGGGTCTCGGGGTTTGTGGTCTCAGTTACTGGAGCAGCGGAAGCAGGAGCTACCAGGGCGAATGTTGCTACCGACACGGCAGCGAGCAGGGACGTGAACCGGGCTTTCATGAGTCCTCCTGGAAATGACTGACCGGTCGGTCATTGTTGGAGGACGCTACACTTTCCTCGTCGTCGAGGGAAGGGTGTTCTTGTGGCACGTCCGGCTGGGCCCGGTCGCCGGGCGCTGATCGACGCGGGCATGACCCTCGCCGAGGACGGCGGCGTCGCCGCGTTGTCTGTAAGTGCTGTAACCACAACTGCGGGGATGGCCAAGGGCAGCTTCTATCAGCATTTCCCGGATCGTCGCAGCTACATCATTGAGCTGCATCGCAGCTATCACGATCAGCTCGCCGAGGTTGTGGCCCAGGTGATTTCGGAGTTTGATCCGGGTATCGAACGGCTCCGTGCCGGGCTCGACGCATTCTTGAATGCCTGTTTGCAGACGCGGGGAACGAAAGCGTTTCTCGGGCAGGCGCGTACCGAGACGGATCTGGGTGACGAAGTCGCACAGCGCAACGCGGCGTTCGCGACGCTGGTGCGTGAGGACTTGGAAGCAATCGGCTGGTCTGATGCTGCCCCCATTGCCACCCTCGCTGTTGCCATGGCCGCTGACGTCAGCTTCCATGAACTCGTTGCACGCGAGCCGCGTGAGGATTTGCGTGCCGCAATCCTCACCCTCGTTTCTCGCCCCGTTTGCGAGGCCTAGCAGGAGGGCAAGTGCCGATCCCCCAACGCGCTTCTTGCGAACGTTTTATGTTCACTTCCCACGAAATTTCCTGGGAAGTGAACATGAAACCTTCGCGGGAACAGTGCTGCACCGTGTCGTCGCGCTAGAGCGAAGCCGCGGAGGTGCCCGCAGCTTGAAAGCTGCGGGCACCTCTATGTGTGACTAACTGACCTCCGTCACCAATGTGGTGGAGTGGAAATGCCTACG
>JAAYXN010000051.1 GCA_012515885.1 Rhodococcus sp. (in: high G+C Gram-positive bacteria) | reverse complement strand
TCGCACTGACTATTGATGAGGAAGGCCAGGCCCGCACCGCCGACCACAAGGTCGAGATTGGCGTACGGCTGGTTGAAGACATCATCGGCAACTGGGGCCTCGATGAATCCGACATCATCATCGACACACTGACCTTCCCCATTTCTACCGGGCAGGAAGAAGTCCGACGCGATGGCATCGAAACGATCGAGGCCATCCGCGAACTCAAGCGTCGCTACCCGAGAATTCATTTCACCCTGGGTGTTTCGAATATCTCGTTCGGTTTGAATCCCGCTGCGCGCCAAGTGCTGAACTCGGTATTCCTGCACGAAGCCACCGAAGCCGGACTCGACACGGCCATTGTGCACGCGTCCAAGATCCTGCCGATGGCACGTATCCCCGACGAGCAGCGCAAGGTCGCTCTCGACCTCGTCTACGACCGCCGCACCGAAGGCTACGACCCGCTCCAAAAACTCATGGAGCTCTTCGAAGGTGTCTCAGCGGCATACGCACGCGAATCACGAGCCCAAGAACTCGCTGCACTGCCACTGTTCGAGCGGCTCGAACGCCGCATCGTGGACGGCGAACGCGCCGGGCTCGAAGACGATCTGACCGAAGCGATGACGCAGAAGCCCCCGCTCGCCATCATCAACGAGACACTGCTGTCCGGAATGAAAACTGTTGGCGAGCTGTTCGGTTCAGGCCAAATGCAGCTGCCGTTCGTGCTCCAATCCGCCGAAGTCATGAAGACAGCTGTGGCGTTCCTCGAACCGCACATGGAAGCCACCGATGAGGACGGCAAGGGCCGCATCGTCCTCGCGACTGTTAAGGGCGACGTTCACGATATTGGTAAGAACCTCGTCGACATCATCCTGAGTAACAATGGATATGACGTCGTCAACCTGGGAATCAAGCAGCCCATCGCCACTATTTTGGACGCGGCCGTTGAACAAAAGGCTGACGTCATCGGAATGTCTGGTCTGCTGGTCAAGTCGACCGTCGTCATGAAAGAAAACCTCGAAGAACTCAACGCGCGCGGGGTCGCCGAGTCCTACCCGGTCCTGCTGGGCGGGGCCGCGCTGACTCGCTCGTACGTCGAGAATGATCTTGCTGAGGTCTATCAGGGCGAAGTCAGTTACGCCCGAGACGCTTTCGAAGGTCTGCGTCTCATGGACGACATCATGGCCCTCAAGCGCGGTGAAGGACCAGACCCCGATAGCCCAGAAGCGATCGAAGCGCGCGAGAAGGCCGCGGAACGTAAAGCTCGGCATGAACGGTCGAAGCGGATCGCGGAGAAACGGAAAGCCGAAAAGGCCCCGGTGGTCGTACCTGAGCGTTCCGACGTCGAGCGCGGCATCACCACTCCGGAGCCGCCGTTCTGGGGAACCCGCATCATCAAGGGCGTCTCCGTATCGGAATACCTGGAGTTCCTCGACGAGCGCGCGCTGTTCCTTGGTCAGTGGGGGCTGCGTGGCCAACGCAAAGGTGACGGCCCGACATACGAAGAACTCGTCGAATCAGAGGGGCGGCCGCGGCTGCGTCACTGGATTGATCGCCTCGCGACCGAAGGCGTCCTAGCGCACGCCGCGATCGTCTACGGATATTTCCCCGTTGTGTCTGAGGGCGATGACGTCATCGTTCTGACCGAGCCGAACGCTGACGCGGACGAGCGGTTCAGGTTTACGTTCCCGCGCCAGCAACGCGACCGTTTCCTGTGTATCGCTGACTTCGTTCGCTCCCGCGCCGAAGCGCGCGAAAGCGGGCAGGTAGATGTGCTGCCGATGCAGTTGGTGACGATGGGCCAGCCGATCGCTGACTTCGCCAACGAGCTCTTCGCTGCTGACGCCTACCGCGACTACCTCGAAGTACACGGTATTGGTGTGCAGCTCACCGAAGCGCTCGCCGAATACTGGCATCGCCGCGTCCGCGAGGAACTGACCCTGCCCGGTGGGCAATCACTTGCGGCCGAGGACCCGAGCAACGTCTCGGAGTACTTCGACCTCGGGTACCGCGGCGCGCGCTACTCGTTCGGTTACGGCGCCTGCCCGGACCTTGAAGACCGCAAGAAGCTCGTTGCGATGCTTGAACCCGAGCGGATCGGAGTCGAGCTGTCCGAGGAACTGCAGCTGCACCCAGAACAGTCCACCGATGCCTTCGTGCTGCATCACCCGGAAGCTAAGTACTTCAATGTCTAGTGATCAGACAACTAGTGATCTGGCTGGAGCGGCTAGCTTGCCGCGCGCAGTTCTCTGGGACATGGACGGCACACTGCTCGACTCAGAAAAGCACTGGGATGTTGCCGTGCGGGACCTGTCGCGCTGGCTCGGCGGTGAGATGAGTGAGCAAACCAGGCTCGCGACAGTCGGCGCATCCAGTGCGGGGGCATTACGAGTGATCTTCGATTCACTCGGGCTCGCCCACGAACCGGAAGCGCTCGCAGCAGCCAAAGAGTGGATGTATTCGCGCGTAGAAACACTGTTCGCCGATGGCCTGGAATGGCGGCCAGGAGCCCGAGAAGCGCTCACCATGGTGCGCGAGGCCGGACTATCGACCGCACTGGTGACCAACACTGAGCGTCGACTCACCGAAACCGCCCTCGATGTCATGGGTCGGCACTTCTTCGACGCCTCGGTTTGCGGAGATGAAGTGCCCGCCGGAAAGCCCGCACCTGATCCCTACCTGCGCGGAGCACAGCTTCTCGGTCTCGATCCGCGTGACTGCGTCGCGGTCGAGGATTCACCTACCGGTACTGCCGCGGCCACCGCAGCTGGCTGCGCGGTCCTCGTCGTTCCAGGTGGTGTGATCGACGTACCGACCGGGCCAGGACGGTTGTTCCGCGACTCCCTGGTGGGACTGACCTCGGCTGATCTGGCGGCCGTGCAGGGGTGCATCCGTACCTGATCAGGCGATCTCGGTAACCTTGTATGCCGTGGCTGTCTCTAAGATCGTGCTCTTTTACGTATTCACTCCGCTCGCTGACCCGGAGGCCATTCGGCTATGGCAGCACACCCTTGCCGAAGCGAACGATCTGCACGGACGCATCCTGATTTCCGAACACGGGATCAACGCCACCGTCGGCGGCGAAATTGACGCCGTCAAGCGGTACGTCAAGGGAACCCGCAGCTACGCGCCCTTCAAGAACGCTGACATCAAGTGGTCAGACGGTGGACGCGATGACTTCCCGAAACTCAGCGTCAAGGTGCGCTCGGAGATCGTCACTTTCGGTGCGCCGGAAGAGTTGAAAGTCGACGGGGACGGTGTGGTCGGCGGTGGCCGCGCGCTGGCACCCGAAGAGGTTCACGAACTGGTCGATGAGCGCGGCGATGACGTCGTCTTTTTCGATGGACGCAACGCGTTCGAGGCGGAGATCGGCAGGTTCGCTGGAGCCGTTGTGCCGGACGTACGCACCACCCGAGATTTTGTCGCAGAACTCGATAGCGGCCGCTACGACCACCTCAAAGACAAAGCTGTCGTGACGTACTGCACCGGGGGAGTGCGCTGCGAGGTGCTCTCTGCGCTGATGCGTTCTCGCGGATTCGACGAGGTCTACCAAATGGACGGCGGCATCGTCCGCTACGGCGAAAAGTACGGTGATCGTGGACTGTGGGAAGGCTCGCTGTACGTCTTCGACCGCCGGATGCACCTGGAATTCTCGCCTGAAGCCAAGACGCTGGGCCGCTGCGAACAGTGCGGCGCTCCAACATCGACGTTCCGCAACGACCGAGACAACGACCGGCTCGTATTAACCTGCGCGTCCTGCGAGGACTGAGGTGGCTCGCGCGCCGCTGCCGGTACGCGCAGGACTGGGGCCAGACCGGCTGCGGATGCCTGTGGCGCAGCCCGGAGTGCCTCAGGTAGCGACCGTCGCCGAGTTTCTGTTCGCGCAGTTTCCTGACGAACGCGACGAGTGGCTTAGTCGTATCGACGGCGGAGAGGTTGTCGACGAGCATGGCCGTGCGGTCGACCTCGCGACGCCCTACATGCCGACACGGTTTATCTACTTCTATCGCCAACCCCCACCGGAGCCGGCTGTCCCATTCAGCGTCGACGTGATCTATCGCGACGAGACGATCGTGGTAGCCGATAAGCCGCACTTCCTCGCGACAATTCCGCGCGGGGCACACATCGTGGAGACGGCGCTGGTGCGTTTGCGCCGCGATCTTGACCTTCCTGATCTGATTCCGGCGCACCGACTGGACCGCATGACAGCGGGCGTTGTTGTCTTCGTCGTCCAGCCCCGGCATCGACGTGCCTACCAGGAACTGTTCTCTTCGCGCCAGGTAGAGAAGGAGTATGAAGCGCTCGCGCCGTATGACGAGGCGCTTGAGTTTCCTCGCACGGTCCGTAGCCGCATCGTCAAAGAACACGGCGTGATGACCGCCTCGGAAGAGCCGGGGGAACCTAATAGTGAAACGCATATCGACGTGCTTGAGCAGCGTGGTGTGCGGGCGCGGTATCAGCTGAAGCCGATCACGGGACGCACGCATCAACTGCGGCTGCACATGTCGTCGCTGGGTTTACCTATTGAGGGCGACAACTACTACCCGACGTTCCAGCGGGTGCCCGCTGACGATTTCACCAACCCGCTGCAACTACTGGCCAGACGCCTGTCGTTTACCGACCCGGTGACGGGCAGTCCCCAGTCCTTTGCCTCTAACCGGTCCCTGAACTGGTAGCTGCACTCCCGCTAGGGCCATGACGCACCGCATCCCCGCCGCGCTTGGCGGAGACCGCGAAAAGAATCCACGCCACGAGCGGCAAGATGATGTCGGCAATCAAAGGTGCACCAATGTTGTCCGGCGACGTGTTGTCCTGCGCGAGCCAGAAATACACATGGCCCACCGCGTCGCCCCAGTACTGGACAGTCATCGCAACGATCGTCGCGAGCCAGAAATAGCCGCGGAAGCGCAAACACATCACACCCAGAACGCCGATCGCCAGATCACCCATCGCGTTCTCGAACTGGAATCCGCCATCACCGCGGGTATAGCCGATCGCCTCAGCGACCGCAGGGCCATCGAAAACGTGATACGCCGCGCCCACAAACCCGCTCACCCCCACCGCGAGGACAAGCCACCAGCCAAGAAAAATATCCGCACCCGCAGCAGGCGAATGCGGCTTCGACCGAACCCGCAACCAGTGCACAAACGCGCCGATCAAAGCCAACACTGCAAGGAAGACGCCCATCGATAGGCTCCTCGGGTCGTGGCGCCCAGAAACCGGGCGCCGTACGAATATCTGCCTGCACTGTGTAGTGCCTGCACTTGTAGTATTCGCCGCTCACACCACACGCCACACAACTTTCGACAACCTCGCCCTGCAAAGCGGCAAATCCAGCGGCGCTCGCGCGGTATGGATTGCGGCGCTCGCGCCGGTGATACCGGACGGAAAGGCGCCCGGAAGATACTGATTACCGGGACGTACAAGAGTCGTGAAACAATAGATCCTCGTGAAGACCTTCGAATCGCTGTTCGCCGAGCTCACCGAACGTGCCGCCAGTCGCCCTGAGGGCTCCGGCACCGTGGCTGCGTTGGACGCTGGTGTGCATGCCCAGGGTAAGAAGGTCCTGGAAGAAGCGGGCGAAGTATGGATCGCCGCCGAGCACGAGCCCGACGAAGCGCTGGCCGAAGAAATTTCCCAGCTCCTGTACTGGGTTCAGGTTTTGATGGTGGGTAGGGGATTAAGCCTTGAGGACGTGTACCGACATCTGTGAGCACACAGATCTAGCGAACACTTTCGTACCAACGATCCGCCGCCATCTATTCCTGAGCCAGGGTGGAGATCCCCACCAGGGCTTTTCCGAAAGGACCACGCCATGCTGCGCGTAGCCGTGCCCAACAAGGGCTCCCTCTCCGAATCTGCCGGCGAAATCCTGAGCGAGGCGGGATACCGTCGTCGCACAGATTCGCGTGATCTGACGGTCCTGGACCTCAATAACCAGGTCGAGTTCTTTTTCCTGCGTCCCAAAGACATCGCGATCTACGTCGGATCCGGCGAACTGGACCTGGGTATCACGGGCCGTGATCTCGCGCGTGATTCCAAAGCTCCGGTCGCGGAGCGGCTGTCTCTCGGCTTCGGACGCTCCACCTTCCGGTACGCGGCGCCAGCAGGCCGCCAGTGGTCGG
>JAAYXN010000050.1 GCA_012515885.1 Rhodococcus sp. (in: high G+C Gram-positive bacteria) | reverse complement strand
TCACGAGCAAGGTCGGTGCCCCGAATGAAGTCGCCCACGGTCTCAGCCGCGACCGACAGGTGCTCCGTCTGTATCATCGACAGTTCTTTTGATGTCCGCAGCGTGGTTGCACCGTGGATCAGTTGCTCGGCGGCAGCCTGCAATGCGATGTCTTCGAGCACGAGCTGACCAGTCATCACCCAGCCCCCTCGAATTGGCTGCAGCAACACTCGCGGGGTCGCCAAGTTCGCATGATGCGTGCGTCACCGAATGGCCGCAGCAATGTGGGCATCCATGTCGCGCATCGCCTGGGCGGCTTGGGTGAGAAACCCCCGCATTTCTGACAACCGCGCCACCACCGTCGATGCGCTTGTCGAGTACTCACGATACGCCTCGCCGAAACGACCAGAGGCCTGATCGGTCACGAACCCTGACGCGACGAGGCCGTCAACCATGTGTTGCAGGCTCTGAAACGCAGCAGTGATTTCTTCACGAGCGTTCTCGAGGCGAGCGCCTGCCTGCTCAATCTCTGCATACGAAATACGAATATTCGTCATGTCTGGTCCTTTCGCGTGGTGGTACGCACCATCCTGCGAAAGAACTTCGATCAGAGAAAGAAAACCTGGAAGGTTGTGAGTAAATCAGCGAAAGTCGGCCATTACTCCGATTGTGGACAACGAACGACCGACGTCCGGTTTAGAACAATGACCGAACGTCAGCGATCGCTACGCGATCCTTCGTCCCCTCTGCACGGTTCCATACCTCAGCGAAGCCATCTGCGGCATCCCGACCGACAACGACGACGTACGGCATACCCAACAACTCAGCGTCGCCGAATTTGACGCCAGGCGAAACCTTGGGCCTGTCATCGAACAGCACCGACACACCAGCGGCGTCAAGCTCAGCTGCAAGCGACTCAGCGACCTCATACACTGCAGCATCCCTGCCGGTGGCCACCAGGTGCACATCGAACGGCGCAATCTGTTGCGGCCACATCAATCCGCGGTCATCGTGATGCAGTTCCGCGAGGATCGCAAGAATACGGGTCACGCCGATGCCGTACGACCCCATGGTAACGGTCACCAGTTTGCCGTGTTCATCCAACACCTTGAGCCCCAGAGCTTCAGCATACTTGCGCCCCAGCTGGAAGACGTGACCGATCTCCATGCCTCGAGCGAGAGCGACCGGACCGGACCCATCGGGGGCGGGGTCGCCGTCTCGCACGGTAGCAATATCTGCGATTCCGTCCGCCGTGAAGTCACGCCCCACAACGAGGTATGCCACATGCTTCTCGTGTGCGTTGGCGCCGGTCACCCAAGAGGTGCCCGGAACCACTCGCGGATCGAGGAGATAGCGCACCCCGCTTGATCCTTGCTCACCAAGTACCAGCCCTCCGTCATGCACAGAGCCCGGGCCAATGTACCCCTTCACCAATTGTGGGTGTCGCTGAAAATCCTCTTCGGTTGCCGGTTCAACTTCGCACCCAGGGAAGGCTACTTCAGCACGCTTCATATCGGCTTCGCGATCACCCGGAATGCCGACAACCACGAGCGAGCGCTCTCCCGCGTGTTCGCCTGCCACCGGTGTCACCGCAAGCACCACGTTTTTCAGGGTGTCAGCAGCAGTCCACGCACGACCGTCTTCTCGTGGAAGCACCGCGTTCGTGTGCGCGACCAACGAATCAATGGTTGGTGTGTTCGGGGAGTCGTACACCATCGCCGAAGGCAAGCCGTCGATGGGCAACGCTTCCGGCACCGGCGTGGAATACGCTTCAACGTTTGCTGCATAGCCACCCGCTGAATGCACAAAGGTGTCTTCGCCGATCTCAATCGGCAACAGGAACTCCTCGCTCTTTGAGCCACCCATCGCACCGGCATCAGCGGAAACGATCACATAGTTCAAGCCGAGGCGCGAGAAAATACGCTCGTATGCGTCACGCTGTGCCTGGTAACTCGCTGCAAGCCCCTCGTCTGACACGTCAAAAGAGTAGGCGTCTTTCATCGTGAACTCGCGGCCACGCAGCAGGCCCGCACGAGGCCGCACCTCATCGCGGTACTTATCCTGGATCTGATAGATCGTCAGTGGGAGATCTTTGTACGACGACACGATGTCTTTCACGAGCAGGGTGAAGACTTCTTCATGTGTCGGGGCAAGCAGGTAGTCGGCGCCGTGACGGTCTTCGAGACGAAACAGGTCGGGGCCGTACTCTTCCCACCGCCCAGTTGCCTCGTACGGATCGCGGGGCAACAACGCGGGGAAATGCACTTCATGCGCGCCGGCGGCCGCCATTTCCTCACGAATGATCTGCTCGATCTTTTCTTTTACTCGCAGCCCCAGCGGCAGCCATGCGAACACACCCGGCGCCTGCCGTCGAATGTAGCCGGCACGCACGAGGAGCTTGTGGCTAGCCACCTCCGCATCGGCAGGATCCTCACGGAGCGTTTTCAGAAAGTAGTGTGAAAGACGAGTAAGCACGAACCTATCGTAGTCCTGCTCCCCTCAATAGGCTTATCAGGTGGCGGTTGCTCTGAGAGTTTCGCGGTGGATTTTGCCCTGCGTGATCCTGGC